>JBBQMI010000154.1:0-5495 GCA_038328825.1 Acidimicrobiia bacterium
ACGACGTCGGAAGGCGCGGCGACGAGGTTCACGGTGCCGTTCGGCATCCGGACCTTCAGTCGGCCGGCGCGTTCGGTGAGGAACATCGTGCCGTCGGCGAGGAAGCCGACGTCCCACGGATGGTCGAGACCGGTGAGGTAGGTGGTCTGGACCGCGAGGAGGGGCGAGTCGACGGCGGCGCCGGCGGCCTCCCCACCGAGGCCCGCACCGCCGACGAGCGAGCCCGTCACCGCGAGCGCGGCCGCGACGAGCGCGGCGACGAGCGCCCGCGACCTCTGCTTCGACCCCTCCAGCATCCCCACACCCCTTGGTCCCACACCCCTTGGTTCGGCAGTCGGAGGACGGAAACTGAAGGAATCCGGGGGATCCGCTCACCTGATCGGGTCATTGCGGCGGATTCGGGAACCGCAGGGGGTCGGGCGTCGTTGTGGATGCGTGGCCGGCCTCCGATCGGGGGCCGGTCGTCGCCTGCTCAGGAAGGGCACCGAATCCCATGGCCGTACTGCTCAAAGAGGCTTCTCCGCGTCAACTCGCCCGCCGGCGGGGACCCGGGCTCGGTGGTGTCGTCCTCGGCGCCCTCGCGATCGCGGTCGCGGCGACGATGGTGGTGGTCCTCGGGCTCCTGACCGGACTGCTGAACATCGCCAACCCGTTCACGACCCAGTCGATCGACCGCACCCCGCCCGCGGTGCTGCGCCGACTCGAGTCGCTGTCGAGCTACCGGGGCGCGTCGGCGAACTTCGAGGTGAACGTCGACCTCGAGAAGCGGCACCGCTTCATCCCGGCCGTCGTCGCCGGTGAGCGCACCGTGCTGCTCGCCGTCGGCAGTGTCGACGCCGTGGTGGACTTCGGCGACATCGACGCGAGCCGGGTGGTGCAGAGCGGCGGTGGTGAGGGCGTCGTGGTGACGCTCCCGCACGCGCGCACCCTGCAGGCAGTGGTCGACCCGGGCCAGAGCCGCGTCACGTCTCGCGACCGCGGCGTCCTCGACCGGCTCGGCTCCCCCTTCACCGACAGCCCGACGAGCGAGAAGCCGCTGTACGAGCTGGCCGAGCAGAAGATGAACACGGCCGCGCGGGACAGTGGCGTGACCGCCCGCGCCGAACGCAACACCACGAAGATGCTGCAGGGGCTCCTCGGCAAGCTGGGCTACGAGCGCGTCACGGTGCGCTACGTGAGCGCCGACGCCAGGACCACGCCGAAGCCGACCCCGGCGCCCGGCGCCAAGATCGGCGAGAAGGTGGGATCCGCGGCCTGACCCCGGGATGAGGCCGGGTCGATTCACGCGCGGTTCGCGAGGTCTCCTCACGCGGAGCGTGTCCGACCTGGCCGGTCCGCGGGCGTTCGCTCAAGTACGCGCCGCGTCGATCCGATGTTCTTCGGAGCCCGTGACAGAGGGGTTGCTAGCGTCGCTCGCGACCCGGATGTCTTCCCCCCGAATCGCAAGGACGCGCCCATGCCTCGTCTGCCTCGTCTGCTTCGACGCTCGACGCTCGTTGTCGCACTCTTCGCCCTGCTCGCCGTCGGTGCGTTCGCGTGCGCACCCCCGCCGCCTGCAGGCCAACCCGCGTCGATGCTCGCGCAGGTGAACGCCCAGCGGGCGAACGCCGGCGCAGTCTCGCTCGTCTGGTGCCCGTCGCTCGGGCGGGCCGCGGCCGCGCATTCCGCCGACCAGGCCGCGCGCAACCTGATGACCCACACCGGGTCCGACGGCTCCGACAACGTCGTGCGCGACGAACGCAACGGCTACCGCAGCTGGACCGCGCTGGGCGAGAACGTCGCCGCCGGCTATCCCAGTGAAGCCGCGGTCCTCGCCGCGTGGATGGCCTCGCCCGGCCACCGCGCCAACATCCTGAACCCGGCCTTCACCCACATGGGCTCCGAGGTCGTGACCGCGGGCAACGGCACGCAGTACTGGACCCAGGACTTCGGACGCGGCGGCACCTGCTAGCACCCGCGTGTCAGGAGAGGAAGCGGTCCGCGAAGGCTTCCACCGTGGCGCGGCCGCCCGCCGGCCAGCCGCACACGCGGTAGGTGAACCCGGCCTGCTCCCATGCGTCGGACTTGCGGGCGATGGTGTCGAGGTCGTCTTCGAGCGAGATCGACGACGCGCGCCGGATCGTCGCCGGGTCGCGGCCCACCGCCTCGGCCATGGCGTCGAACCGCTGCGACTTCGGCGCGAGCTCCTTCGGTGGCCCGAAGCAGTGCCACACGTCGGCGTACTTCGCCGCGATCGGCATCATGCGCCGTTCACCCGACGCACCGATCCAGATGGGCGGGTGGGGCTGCTGCACCGGTCGCGGGAGCAGCGTCGCGTCGTGTACCGAGAAGTGCTCGCCCTCGAACGTGAAGTGATCGGTGGTGAGCAGGCCCCGCACGATCTGCACGGCCTCCTCGAACGCGTCGACCCGTTGCCTGAGCGGCGGGAACGGGATGCCGAGCTCGGTGTGCTCCTTTTCGAACCAGGCGGCGCCGTAGGCGAGCTCGAGGCGACCGCCCGACGCATGGTCGATGGTGATCGCCTCGGCGGCGAAGACCGCGGGGTGGCGGTAGGTCATCCCCGTGACGAGCAGGCCGAGCCGCACCCGCTCCGTGATGCCGCTCCAGGCCGCGAGCGTGGTGTTGCCCTCGAAGCACTCGCCCGGCCCGTCGCCGTACATCGGCTGGAAGTGGTCGAAGCCCCAGATGGCGGCGAAGCCGAGCGCATCGGCGAAGCGGGCGCGGTCGGCGACCTCGCTCCACGGCAGGCGTTGCTGGGCGACATCGAGTCCGAACTGCACGCCGGCGTTTGTACCACGCACGAAGATCCCGGACCTCGAAGGCCTCGACCGCATCCGGCGGACGGTCGCGAGCGCAGCCGGCACCGCCGCCGGTGCGCACCGACCCGTGACCAACGGCACCGCAGCTCCTGATCGGTGGTCCCTGACGCCCGTGTCACGTTCCGTGCCATCATCAGGGCGTGGAGCTCTCGGATCTGCCGTTGCCGGCCGACACGGTCGGGCTGATCGAGGGGCTCACGTCGACCCGCTCGATCCGGCGTTACACCGACGAGGCCGTCCCCCCGGAGGCGTTGCGAGCGATGCTGTTCGCCGCGACGCGCGCGCCGAGCGGATCGAACCGTCAACCGTTCCGATTCGTCGTGCTCACCGACGGGCCGGTCGCGCGCGAGGCGAAGGCACTGATCGGCGGTGCGGCACGCGAAGCGTGGGGATCGAAGCGCGCCCGCGACGGCTACGACAAGGGATCGGGCACCGACGACACGTCACGCAAGGCGCGCATGGCCCGCACCATGCAGGCCTACGTCGACGAGTTCGAACGGGTGCCGGTGCTGATCCTGCCGTGCCTCGTGCGCTACCGGGGCCCGGCCCCGACCGAAGGTGCGTCGGTGTACCCGGCGTGTCAGAACCTGCTGCTCGCGGCGCGCGCTCTCGGCTACGGCGGTGTGCTCACGATCTGGCACGCGCTCGTCGAGCCGCAGCTGCACGAGCTGCTGCACATCCCCGACGACGTGTTCATCGCCGCGACGATGACGCTCGGCCGCCCCGCCGGCGCCAACGGACCGGTGCGCCGGCGACCGCTTCCGGAGCTGGTGTTCGAGGAGCGTTGGGACGAGCCCGCGCCGTGGGCCGTCGATCCACCCGACACGAAGTACACGAGTGCGGGACCACCGCGCGCGTCCAGCAAGGAGCCGACATGACCTGGGACTTCTCGACCGAACCGGAGTTCGTGGAGAAGCTCGAATGGATACGCGAGTTCGTGCAGACCGAGATCGAGCCGATCGACCTCGCGTTCGGCCACGAGCTGGTGTACGACAAGACCCACCCGGTGCACCGCGAGCTGTTGCCGCCGCTGCAGGAGCAGGTGAAGGCGCAGGGTCTGTGGGCGTGTCACCTCGGTCCCGACCTCGGCGGGCTCGGCTACGGCCAGGTGAAGCTCGCGCTCATCAACGAGATCCTCGGCCGGTCGAGCTGGGCGCCGTCGACGTTCGGGTGCCAGGCACCTGATTCCGGCAATGCCGAGATCCTCGCTCACTACGGCACACCCGAGCAGAAGGAGCGCTACCTCCAGCCGCTGCTCGACGGCGAGATCGTGAGCTGCTTCTCGATGACCGAACCCCAGGGCGGTGCCGACCCCGGCGTGTTCACGTGTCGAGCCGAGCAGGACGGCGACGAGTGGGTGATCAACGGGGAGAAGTGGTTCTCGTCGAACCTGAAGCACGCTGCGTTCGCGATCGTGATGTGCGTCACCGACCCCGACGTGCCGATCTACCAGGGCGCGTCGATGATGCTCGTGCCGACCGACACGCCCGGCATCGAGATCATCCGCAACACGGGGCTCGGCGGCGAGCCGCTCGGCGAGGGTTCGCACGCGTACGTCCGCTACAGCGACGTGCGCGTGCCCGACGAGAACGTGCTCGGTGGTCCGGGCCAGGCCTTCGTGATCGCGCAGACGCGCCTCGGTGGCGGGCGTATCCACCACGCGATGCGCGCCGTCGGGATGTGCCAGCGGGCGATGGACATGATGGGCGAGCGCGTGCTCTCGCGCACCACGCAGGGTTCGCTGCTCGCAAAGAAGCAGATCGTGCAGGAGTACGTCGCCGACTCGTGGATCGAACTGCACCAGTTCCGGCTCATGGTGCTGCACGCGGCATGGGTGATCGACCAGGTGGGCGGCGCGAAGGCCCGCAAGGAGATCGCCGCGGTCAAGGTGATGACCCCGAAGGTGCTCACCGACATCGCGTTCCGCGCCATGCACCTGCACGGCTCGCTCGGCGTGTCGAACGAGATGCCGCTCATCGGGATGTGGACGATGGCGCCCGTCATGGGCATCGCCGACGGCCCGACCGAGGTGCACAAGGTGACCGTTGCCCGGCAGGTGCTCAAGGACTACTCCGCGACCGACGGACTCTTCCCGACCGCCCACCTCCCCGAGCGGGTCGCCGCCGCGAAGGCGCAGTTCGCCCACCTGATCGAGCACGAGGCCGCCAACGCCCCCGGCTGACCCACCGCTTGCTCGACGGATGGTAGTTAGTTAGTATACCTAAATGGTTTCCCCCGAGAGCGTTGAGCCCGAGATCGACGTGGCTCGGCGGATGCGGTACTCGGTGACCCGACTCGCCCGGCAGCTGCGCCGCCAGGCCGGGACCGATCTGACACCCACGCAGTCGGCCGCACTCGTGAGCATCGAGAAGCACGGCCCCATCACCATCGGCGATCTCGCGACCCGCGAGCAGGTCAGCGCCCCCACCGCGACCAACGTCGTGTCGAAGCTCGAGGCCGGCGGTCTCGTGCGGCGGCTCCGGGACGACACCGACCGACGCGTGTGTCGCGTCGAGCTGACCGACGGCGGCCGCACCGAGCTCGAGGAGAGCCGCAATCGCAAGACGTCGTGGCTCGCGGCGCGTCTGCGCGACCTCCCGGCCGACGACCTTGCCAAGCTCACCGCCGCGCTCGACGTGCTCGACGCCCTCACCACTGCGCAGCCGCTGACCGAAG
>JBBQMI010000155.1:0-5477 GCA_038328825.1 Acidimicrobiia bacterium
GCGTCGTGCACCGCAGGTCTCATGCTCACGGTCCGCGCGCTCGCGCCGTCGGGACCGGTGGTGCTGCCGAGCTTCACGTTCTCCGCGTCGGCGCACGCCGTCGCGTGGGTCGGTGCCCGACCCCGCTTCATCGAGTGCGACCCGACGACCTTCCTCGCCGACCTCGACGACGGACGTGCCATGATCGACGGCGCCGCTGCCTTGCTCATCACCCACGTCTTCGGCGCGCCGGCCGCGCCCGACGCGTGGGAGAAGGTCGCCGCCGACGCGGGCATCCCGCTCGTGTTCGACGCCGCGCACGCGCTCGGCTCGTGGCACGGCGGCAAGGCCGTCGGCGGCTTCGGCGACGCCGAGGTCTTCAGCATGAGCCCGACGAAGCCCGTGATCGCGGGCGAGGGTGGCATCGTCGCCACCGACCGCGACGACATCGCCGAGGTGATCCGCATCGGTCGCGACTACGGGAACCCGGGCGACTACGACACCCGGTTCGTCGGGTTGAACGCGCGGATGTCGGAGTTCCACGCGGCGACGGCTCTGGAGTCGCTCGCCGACCTCGACGAACACCTCGTGACCCGCGCCGCGCTGGCCGCGCGCTACTGCGCGGAGCTCGCCGACGTTCCGGGGGTGCGGGTCCAGGTGCTCCACCCCGACGACACGTCGACCTGGAAGGACTTCACGATCGCGGTCGACCCGGCGGGCTTCGGCGGCACGCGCGACGAACTCGTCTCGGGGCTCCGCGCCGACGGGATCGACACCCGCTCCTACTTCGACCCGCCGGTCCACCGCCAGCAGTCCCACGCGGCTTCAGCCGACCGGGCGCTGCCCATCACCGATCGCGTCGCTTCGCAGGTCGTGAGTCTCCCGCTGTACCCGTCGCTCGATCCCGGAGACGTCGCCCGCGTGGCGTCGGTCGTCGCCGACGTGGGTCGGCGCCTCACGAGCCGGGGCGGTTCCTGACGTGGCCGCGCCCACCGCTCGCGACGTACGCGCCGAACGCGACGCCGATCGCGAGCGCCGGCACCGTCAGGAGCACCGCGACGAGCGGATCGCCGACCCGACCGGCCACGCACGCGGCGTACCCCGTGAGCAGGAGTTGCACGACCACGAAGCTGAACCCACCCAGCCGACCGCCGGTCGAAGCATCGGGAGCACCGTCGGGCGCGGCCGGGGTTGCCACGAGTCGGCCGACCGGTTCGGCGAGGAGCAGCGCGAGCGTTGCGACGCCGCCGACGATGGAACCACCACGCGGGGCACCTTCGATGGTCGTGATCCACAGGAACACGCCGGTCACCGCGAAGGCGCCGCCGGCACCGAGGCGACCCCACACCCGCGGCCACGCGAGCAGGGCGAGCGGCACCATCGCGCCGAGCAGCACCAGCACGAGCTCGGTGTCGGGCACGGTGGCGTACAGACCGAGGATCGAGATCAACAGCAGTTGTGGTCCGAGACCCGAACCGCTCCGGCGCCGATCGAAGTCGGCGACGCCGGTGCCCGCCAGCGCCGGGCCGAACACGAGGACGACGGTGATCCAGGCCGGCGGAGGAACGGGTGTCGTCGATCCGGCGAGGATCACGCCCCCCACCAGCGCGAGCACACCTCCGACCAACGGGGCGGTTCGGGATCCGACCTCGCCGGCCAACCACAACGTGCCGAGCCCGACGACGACGCCCGTCGGGACCGCCCACACCTCGTCGAAGCGGCCCGAGCCGGACAGGCCCACGAGCGTCGCCACGACGAGCGCCGGACCGACGATCCCGAGCACGGTCACCGCGCGGATGCCGCCGTCGCGCCCTCCTCTCGCGCGCCTGGCCACCAGGAACCACGCGCCCACGACCAGCGCACACGTGACCAGGGCGACGAAGCCGGCGACCAAGCCGGCGCGGAGCTCCGGAGCGTCGATCAGGGTGCGCAGCTGCTCCAAGACGTCCGCCTCCGCGCGGTGTCGGCTCCGGCCCGCGGGCTCCGCGGTGCGGATCGTTTCACGAACGGGAGGCGAGGGTACCCACTACGTCCACATGGGGAACGGGCGCGTGGATCCGCCCCGATCAACCCTCTATGTGGTGTGAACCGGCACTTGCGGCCACGGAACGTGGCCGTCAGAATGACCGGCGCGCGACGAATCTCGCAGGGGGGCGGATGACGGAGCAGGGAGGCATCCAGCGCGTGTCCCACGGCCCGAAGCCGTGCGTTTCGTCGCGCTCGGATCGTGCCGTCACCGTGCTCTTCGCCCAACGGGTCCGGACCCGGCGTGCGCTGCGGTTCGCCGCCGACGCGCTCGTGTGGACGATCGCGCTCTACGCCGCGGTGATCCTGCGGCTCGACTTCGACATGAGCCGCCTCACCGAGTTCGAGGTCGCGCTGCTCGTCCCCGTCGCGTGCGCCGCTCAGGCCGGCTTCGGCTACTGGCTCGGGCTGTACCGCGGCTGGTGGCTCCTCGGATCGTTCGAGGAGGTCGCCGCCCTGGCTCGTGTCGCCGTGCTCTCGACCTGCGTGCTCGTCGTGTTCGACGCCGTCGACTTCGGGTTCCGACCCGCTCCGGTCAGCGCGGTCATCGGCGCCGGAATCATCGCCTTCGTCATGATGGGCGGCACCCGCTACCTCATACGCCGGGCGATCAACCACCGGCGCCGTGCGCTCAACCCCGATCGTGCCCCGGCCATCGTGTTCGGCGCCGGTGAGGGCGGCGAGCGCACGGTCCACTCGATGCTCTACGAGACGGGCAGCCCGTACACCCCGGTCGCGTTCCTCGACGACGACCCCGCGAAGCGCAACCTCACCGTGCGCGGCGTGCGCGTCGTGGGTGACCGCTCCGCCATCGCGAGCGTCGCGTCCCGCACCGGGGCCACGATGATGGTGATCGCGATCCCCACCGGCGACGGCGCGCTCATCCGTGAGCTGAGCGAGTCGGGTCGTGCCGTGGGCCTTGACGTCCGCGTCGTGCCCACCGTCGGCGAGCTGCTCGACGGCGCCGTACGCGTCGGCGACCTCCGCGCTCCGACCGAGGTGGACCTCCTCGGCCGCCACACCGTCGAGACCGACATGGTCGCGGCCTCCGCCTACCTCCACGGCAAGCGGGTCGTGGTGACCGGCGCCGGCGGTTCGATCGGCTCCGAGCTGTGTCGGCAGATCTCCGCGTTCGAGCCCGCCGAGCTCGTGATGATCGACCGCGACGAGTCGGGCCTGCACGGCGTGCAGCTCTCGATCGAGGGTCGGGCGCTCCTCGACAACGCGAACCTGCTGCTCGTCGACATCCGTGACCGGGCGCGCGTCGCCTCGATCTTCCAGGAGATCGAACCCGACGTCGTGTTCCATGCGGCCGCGCTGAAGCACCTCCCACTCCTCGAGACCTATCCGGCCGAGGCGCTGAAGACCAATGTGTGGGGCACCGTCTCGGTGCTCGACGCCGCGGCGGTCGCCGGCGTCGAGCGGTTCGTGAACATCTCGACCGACAAGGCGGCCGGCCCGACGAGCGCGCTCGGATATTCGAAGCGCATCGCCGAGGCGCTCACCGCGCACTACGGCCAGCGCGAGCCCGGCACCTACCTGAGCGTGCGGTTCGGCAACGTCCTCGGCAGCCGAGGCTCGGTGCTCACTGCGTTCCGCGCCCAGCTCGAGGCCGGCAACGCCCTCACGGTCACGCACCCCGACGTCACCCGGTACTTCATGACCATCGAGGAGGCGGTGCAGCTCGTCGTCCAGGCCGGAGCCATCGGAGACGACGGCCACGCCCTCGTGCTCGACATGGGCGAGCCGGTGCGCATCGCCGACGTCGCCCGTCAACTCGCGTCGAGCCGCACCCCCGAGGTCCCGATCGTGTTCACCGGTTTGCGGCCGGGCGAGAAGCTCCACGAGCAGCTCTTCTGCGCCCAGGAAGACGCCCAGCCGAGCCGGCACCCGCTGATCCGTCAGGTCTCGGTCCCGTCGCTGTCACCCGACGCGGTCCGCCGGCTCGACCCGACACTGCGCACCGACGCGATGCTCGCCGTGCTCCGTCGCCTCGCCGAGCAGGTCGACGCGATGCTCCCCGGCGTCGACATCGACCTCGTCACCGAAGAGACGTTCGACGCGGAACGGATCGCGCTCTGAGTGCACCGCAACAGCTTTAGGCTGGAGTCGTGTTCATCGACGACTTCGTGCACCAGCTCCCCGACATCGACCCGGCCGAGACGCTCGAGTGGCTCGATTCTTTGCAGTCGGTCGTCGACGGACGGGGGAAGTCCCGGGCGACCTATCTCCTGAGTCGGCTCATGGAGCAGGCGCGCGAGCAGGGAGTGGGCGTTCCCGCGGTCGCGTCCACGCCGTACATCAACACGATCCCGCCCGAGCGCGAACCCTGGTTCCCCGGCGACGAGCACGTCGAGCGCCGGATCCGCGCGTTCGTCCGGTGGAACGCGGCTGTGATGGTCGCGCGCGCGAACCGCCGAAACGACGGTCTCGGTGGCCACCTGTCGACGTACGCGTCGGCCGCGGCGCTGTACGAGGTCGGGTTCAATCACTTCTTCCACGGCAAGGAAGACGGGCGATTCGGCGACCAGGTCTTCATGCAGGGTCACGCCGCGCCCGGGATCTACGCGCGGGCGTTCCTCGAGGGCCGGCTCACCGAGGAGCGCCTCGACCGGTTCCGGCAGGAGGTGGGCGGTGGGGGGCTCCCGAGCTACCCTCACCCGCGTCGGATGCCCGACTTCTGGGAGTTCCCGACCGTGTCGATGGGCCTCGGCCCGTTGAACGCGGTCGCGCAGGCACGCTTCAACCGGTACCTCCTCCACCACGAGCTCGTCGACACGAGCGAATCCCGCGTGTGGTGCTTCCTCGGCGACGGCGAGATGGACGAGCCGGAGTCGACGGCGGCGTTGTCGCTCGCGGCACGTGAGCAGCTCGACAACCTCATCTTCGTCGTGAACTGCAACCTGCAGCGCCTCGACGGTCCCGTGCGCGGCAACGGCAAGGTCATCCAGGAGCTCGAGGCGATCTTTCGCGGCGCGGGCTGGAACGTGATCAAGGTGGTGTGGGGCCGGGACTGGGACGAGCTCCTCGCCCGCGACGTCGACGGCGTGCTCGTGAACAAGATGAACAGCACCGTCGACGGGGAGTTCCAGAAGTACGCGGTGGAGTCGGGCGCGTACATCCGAGATCACTTCTTCGGTCCCGATCCGCGTCTGCGTGCGATGGTCGAGCACCTCTCCGACGACGACCTGCGCAAGCTGCCGCGCGGCGGTCACGACTACCGCAAGCTCTACGCGGGCTACAAGACCGCGATCGAGCACGAGGGCGGCCCGACGGTGATCCTCGCCAAGACGGTGAAGGGGTGGACGCTCGGCTCGGGGGTGGAGGCGCGCAACGCGACCCACCAGATCAAGAAGATGAGCGAGGCCGAGCTCAAGGCGTTCCGAGACCGGCTCCACCTCGACATCCCCGACGCGTTGCTCGAGGGCGACGCGCTGCCGCCCTATTTCCACCCGGGTACAGATCGGAAGAGC
>JBBQMI010000156.1:0-5441 GCA_038328825.1 Acidimicrobiia bacterium
CGTTCGGTGGTCAGACGACGAGCAGGCGTGGGCGCGGTCCTTGCGATCACCGTCATCTCGGGCGCCTGCGGCGCGAGCGACGACCACGCCGCAACGAAAGCTCCGAGGTCGACGCCGCTTCCCGAGCCGGTGCAGCAGCTCGACATCGACGCGGCCGAGTACACGTTCGAGATCAGCCCCGACCCTTCGAGCGGGCTGAAGCCGGGCTGGACGTTGCTGAAGTTCCACAACGTCGGCGGGGAAGCCCATCAGGCGATGTTCGCCCGCATCAAGGACGGGGTGGACATGGGGGAACTCGCGGCCGCGGGGGCCAACGACTCCTCCGGCGCCGGCGCCATCGAGTTCGTCGACATGATCGGCGGCGTCAGCTACATCGGCCCGGGCCACGACACCACCGCGCTGGTCAACCTGACCGAGGGCCTGGTGATGGCGATGTGCTACGTACCCGACGCACAGGGCGTTGCCCACGCCCTCATGGGCATGACGACGGCGCTGACGGTATCGGCACCGTCGGACGATGCGACCTCGTCGAAGCCGAAGCCCGGCCACGACGACGTCGTCGGAACGATCAAGCTCTCCGAGGACGGGTATCAGTTCCCCGACGACCTCGGTGCCGGCTGGTACCACGTCGAGAACACCGATTCCGTGCTGCACGAGATGTCGTTGCTGCGCCTCGGTAGATCGATCGACGACGGCCAGGCGAATGCCCTCGTGAGAGATCTGGCCACCAACCAGACACCGAAGGTCAAGGTCGAAGCGGTCGGTGGTATGGGTGCCATCTCCGCCGGATTCGACGGCTACCTCTACCTCGATCTCGCCCCGGGCGAGTACCTCGCGGTCGACTTCATGCCCGATCCCGGGGCTCCCGTCCCACACATGCTCGACGGCTACTACGCCAAGTTCAGCATCTGAGCGCCGCTGGCTCGTTCGTCGGCAACGGTCCTCCCGCTCGAACGACCGCGCATCCCACCCGTTCGGCCGAGCATTCTCCCGGGTAGTCTTCATCCCCCGCCCTCGTGGGGCGTGAAGAAAACGGGTCCGGCCAGCGCTGCCGAGCGTCCTCGGGAACGGATTCCGCGCACAGACAACGGAATCGGATCCGAAAACGGATTCGGAGCGGGTCCGCGTCCGCGTCGGAAGGCGACACCATGAGCTACCGAATCGATCCGTCGGACGTCCCGTCGATACGCCTCGCGCTGCTCGCCGCGCTCGTCGACGGAGACCGCGAGACTGCCTACCACGTCGCGACGAACCTGCTCCACGAAGGCGTGTCGTTCGAGTCGCTCGTCGGCGAGGTGCTCGGCCCGGTGCAGCGCGAGTTGGGCCGACGGTGGGCACAGGGCGACCTGGGGGTGGCCGACGAACATGCAGCCACGGCGGCGTCCGAAGACCTCGTGACCCTGCTCTGCGCTGGACTCACGTCATCCGACGGCCCACTGGTCGCCGTCGCCTGTCCTGAGGGCGACGCGCACTCCCTCCCCGCCCGTGTGGTCTCGGCCGTGCTGTCCCTCCGCGGCTTTCGCAGCCTGCTGCTCGGGGCATCGCTCCCGGCGGCCGATCTCGGCGACTACTTGGAGCGCCAGGCGCCGCTCGGGATCGCGTTGTCGGTGTCGATGCCGTCGGCGCTGTACCGGGCGGCGGCCTCAGTGGCGATCGCGCACGAGCACGACGTGCCGATCGTGATCGGGGGACGCGCCGTGCGAGACAACGAGCTGCTCGCCCGGCGTCTCGGAGCCGACGCCTGGGCCGGCACCGCCGATGCGGCGGCCGACGTGTTCGACGCATGGAGCACGCAGCCGCCGAATCCGCTTGCCACGTCCGCCCCCGTTCCCGACGAATGTCTCGCGATCGACCATCACCGCGCGGCGCTGACGGCAGCCGCGATCCCACCCGATGAGCCCGAAGCGGGCAAGGACCTGGTCGATGAGGTGAGCCGCCTGCTCGACGTGGTGCAGGGAGCGCTCCTCCTCGGCCGACCGTCGCTGCTGAACGACCAGCTTCGTTCCTTGCGCGCGACTCGAACCGGGCATGGAACCAACGAGGCTGCGCTCGAACGAGTCCTCGCCCGCCTCGTGACCGCCACCGGCGAACAGTTCCCCACGACCGCCGAACTGCTACGCGAGAGTGCGGCTCACCGAGACTGAATTGCTCTGGGCTCACAAGTGAGGACTGACTCGAACTCGTTCAGCGTGCTCAGCCGACCGGCGCGACCTTGAGGTCGATCAACCGGACCGGTGCAGCCGCGACATCGATGCTGAGGACGTGCAGCTCGACACCCGCAACCGGCGTGGCGTCGATGCCCTCGCCCTCACCGTCGACATGACCGATCGAACCCAACGCCTGCACGTTCCCGGTTGCGAGATCAACTCGATAGACGTTGTCGGTCGAGTCATCGGTCGAAAGCCACGCGGCACCGGCATGGATATCGGCACCCTGGACCCGATCCACGAAGCGCGACATTCGCAGTGGTGAGAGACGACGCCAACCGTGACGGACGTCGTATCGCAACAATGAGGATCCTCCGAAGCGATTCATCGAATACGCGATCCCCGTCGCGGCATCGACCGTGACGAACGACGCCTCGCGTTGCGCGACATCGACACCCGCCTTGTAAGCAAGAGACGCGGCGTCGTACATGAGCACCGCCTGATGACCCCGGTCGTAGTTCGGTTGTTCCAGCGGTGCGTAGACGACGCCACCCTCGACATCGATGTCACCAATGTGGTCGAAGCCCCGCGCTCTCCACTCTCCCGGAATCGCCGGTTGCAGTTTGACCGTCTGATGCAACGCGTCGTCAGTTCGGAACAAGCCGTCGTTGAACGAGAAAACCCATCCGCCCGCGACGTGTGCCACACCCTGCCGGTAGATCGGATCAACGACGACCTCCCCAACCACATGCGCAGCAAATCGCCGCTCGACTGTCGTGGTTGTCGAGGAATGGCCCGAGCCGGACGAACACGACCCCCCACCCAGACCCGCGAGCATCACCATCGCCACCAGTTGCACACGAGGCCACCGCACACCTTCACGGTACCGGCCGATTCGGACACCTCGCCACCGCGCTCCAGCCACCGAACAAGTGACCTCTGCCTCTGGTCTGGCGTGGCTCCTCGATGGACGATGACCACACGCGAACTGGGGGTTCAACATGGAACTCTTTCCCGAAACGACCCCGATGGTGTCCGGGCACTTACCCCGGAGCTGCCCGCAATGTGGGACCGTACCTCTGGCGCGCGTCGCCGACTGTGCGGTCGTCCACTGGCTGTGCAGGTCGTGCGACCACTGCTGGTACGAAGCGCGAGGCACCCTGCACGGCGTCGACCCGATCACGTGCCCCGGCTGCGCGACCAAGCCACGCCCGGAGTGCATCGAAATCTTCGCCCGCGGGTTTCCGCGCTTCAGCGGGTGAAGCGGTGGCCGTGACCGCGATCTGGAGGGTTCGCCGCGCGCTTCACCGCGTCGCTCGCAGACGATCGGCCCACGTGACGCCCGCCGACATCGAAAGAGGCGCGACATGGATGAAGCTCGGCTCGAACCCCTCGACCTGGCAACGTGCCTCACGCATCTGCGGTCCGAGCCCGTCGGGCGCATCGCGACGGTGATCGACGGGTACCCGATCGTGTTGCCCGTCAACTACCGGTTGGTCGAGACGCTCGGCCTGACGTGGATCGTGCTGCGCACCCGTCCCGGCAACGCGATCGACCGGGCATCGCCGAACGTCGCCTTCGAGATCGACGCCATCGACCCTGCTCACCACCGAGGCTGGTCTGTGCTCGTGCGGGGAACCCTCCAATCCGTCGACCCGGACGCTGCGGGCTTCCGGGAGCGCTTCGACTCCGAGCCGTGGATGAGCTCCGGGCGGGATTCCTGGCTGATGATCGAGCCGTTCTCGATCACCGGTCGCGAGCTGCATCCCGCGGAGCAGGAATGGGCGTTCCACCTCCGGGCGTACCTGTGACCTGGCGTTACTCGGCGTGTCCGTTCCGCGCCCACGCAACAGTGCCGCCCGACCAACCCCCACCCGTCGTTCATTTCGAAGAGCCGACGGAGCTGCGCAGACGGCCGACCGACCGAGCCGCGTCGCGTGCGGCGACGCCGTCGAGCCATTTGACTGGTGGTGGAAGTTCGGGATTCTGGCGCCGGCTTGTGCGTTCGTAGTTCTGAGCCACCTTTTCTAGATCGAATGGCGTCCCACTCGGACTCGAGTGGATCACTTTATACGCCACGTAAAGCCCGAGCATCGCGGCTTCGGTCTCGGCACGATTCACGTCGATGGCTGCGTGCCGAGTTGCCGCGCTCTCGGCCTGCGGAACCTGAACGGAGGCTCTCCAGAGTGCAGCTTCCAGATGTTGCATCTGGTCAAGGATCTCTCTGCTTGGCGTCCTGGGCACGGCTCCGTTCGTGGCTCGCACGGGAAAGAAGGCACTCAGACGCGACGGTGTCCGCCCATAGCGTCCGAGCGCCTTCTGGACCGAATGTCTCGCGTCATTCTGAACTCGGGTTCGAGCTGCGAGCGTGCCACCGACAAGCCCGATACTGGCTATCGCGACTACAACGACAAAGGTCCGCGCGGGCCATGCACGGTTCGTAGGGCTCGGGTCATGTTTCGGTTTCACTAGGCCCGCGCTCCGTGAACGTCGCCCGAGACGACCGGCCAGCGCGCCGACACCGATGCACATGGCGATGTCGAAGGGCGCGCGGAGTCTCGGCGGCGCCACAGTGAGCAACGAGAACGTGGTGAAGTAGCCAGCCGTTATTAGGAGCAGCTGCGAGACCCGTGACCGGACGCTCAGTATCAGTCCGCTGAATCCGGCGAGGGTGACAAAGTAGAAGAGGAAGATCGTGTCATTACGAAAGTCACGGTTGCGACCATCGAGCAGTTCTCCGGACAGGTTTCGTCCCGGTCCGAGCTCGAACCAGCCCGCGGTATTGGAGCGGACCACTTGCAGCACGTACGACGGATGCTGATGCAAATGATCAAGCGCGATGTTCTGAAGCACCCGGTCCCAATCGGCCTCGTCGTAGTGCAAATATCGCTGCTGGCCAAACGCGTCGTTGAAGACTGGATCGACGAAACCGTGCGCCTGCTCCGCCTGCGCCGAATAAATCGCGGCGAGGTTGAAACCATTCGACGTCACGATCGCTGGTTCACCCACCATGAGCCAGTTGCGCACCACCCACGGTGCGATGACCAGTATGACGAGCGCTATATAGCGGAGTGCACTCTTCCAACCGAAGCGCCAAACGATCCACGCCGCGAGCACGACGGCGAAGGCTTGCGCACTCGGCCGAGTTAGGACCAGGAGGCCGGAGGCCAATGCCGCGAACTCAACCCGCCGGTCGACGAGCAAGAGGACCAGGATAAGCATGAGCACGAGCGATAGCGGCTCCGTAAGAAGCGTCGTGTCGTTCGCAATGAGTGGCGGATAGCAGATGACAAT
>JBBQMI010000157.1:0-5429 GCA_038328825.1 Acidimicrobiia bacterium
CGACGACCTGCCGATCAAGCCACTCCCCCCGCGCCTCGCCGCCATGTCGGCCCGCGGCCGGGTGATCCTGGCCCTGATCGGCATCGTCATCGGCGTGGCGCTCATGTTCGGCGGTCTCAAGCTCGTGTCCGACGACGTCAACTCGTCCAACAACCCAACCGCTCCGGCCGACGGCGGTTGACCCTCGACTACATTTCTGTTCATGCGTCGTGCAACCACCTGGATCGTCGTTGCACTGACCTCGGGAGCGCTGCTCATGAGCGCGTGCTCCAAGAGCTCCGGCTCGGCCCAGACCACGGGCACACCCGTCGGAGCCGCGGGGATTGCCGGCGCGACCGAGACCTCGAGCGGGGTCGGCGCCGACGGTGTCGAGCACCTGCACTTCGAGTATGGCCCGATCAACATCAAGCCGGGTCAGAACACCATCGAGTTCAGCAAGGGCCAGGTGCCGAAGCCCGATGTCGACGGTTGGATCGTGGGGATCAAGCCGAACATCGTGAAGAGCAACGGCAAGGTCCCGCCGGTCGACGTCATCCACCTCCACCACGGCGTGTGGTTGAACTCCTCAGCGAAGGACGCGACGCGTCCGAGCCTCCCCGAACGGTTCTTCGCCGCGGGTGAGGAGAAGACCCAGATGGTCCTGCCCGACGGCTACGGGTACCCCTACCAGGCGAGCGACCACTGGACGATCAACTACATGGTCCACGACCTCACCCCCGCCCCGTTCGACATCCGCATCACGTACGACATCGACTTCATCCCGAAGGATTCACCAGCGGCAGCGGGAGTCCAGCCGGCCCGCCCGATCTGGATGGACGTCGAGAACGGCGGCGTGTATCCGGTGTTCGACGCGATCAAGGGATCGGGCACCGACGGCACGTACACGTTCCCGACGCAGGCGACCGACCCGTACAAGGGCGGGCCGGCGAAGAACGAGTGGACGGTCGATCGCGACGGCATCCTCCTCGGCACCGGCGGCCACCTGCACCCCGGTGGCCTGCACGACGACCTCTGGCTGCGACGCGCCGGCGCGGGCGCGACCGCGAGCGAGGCCGCCACGGCGTCGATCGACGGCGACACCGCACACCTCTTCCAATCGAAGGCGAAGTACTTCGAACCTGCGGGCGCGGTGTCGTGGGACGTCGCGATGACGATCACCCGCCCCGACTGGAACGTGCAGGTCCGCAAGGGTGATGTGCTCTCGATGACGACGACGTACGACTCGAGTCGGGCGTCGTGGTACGAGTCGATGGGGATCATGGTCGTGTTCATGGCCGACGGGAACACCGGTCGCGATCCGTTCCAGACGCAGGTCGACCAGCGCGGCAAGCTCGCGCACGGTCACCTCCCCGAGAACGACCATCACGGCGGCAGGGTCGTGACGCTGAAGAACCCGTCGAAGTTCACGGCGGTCGACGTCGACCCCGCCGCGCCGATCGACATCGACAACTTCCTGTATGCGGCCGGCGACCTCACCGGCGACGGTACGGTGCCGGCGGTGAAGGCCGGTCAGCAGATCACATACTTCAACAAGGACGCGCCCAAGGAAGCCGGGATCTGGCACTCGCTCACCGCGTGCAGGGCTCCGTGCAACAAGGCGACCGGGATCGCGTACCCGCTCGCCGATGCCGACGTGCAGTTCGACTCCGGCCAGCTCGGTGACGCCGGGACCCCGACCGCAGGGACCCTCGAGTGGAAGACGCCGGCCGACCTGACTCCGGGCACCTATACCTACTTCTGCCGGATCCACCCCTTCATGCGCGGCGCGTTCGAGATCGAACCGAGCTAGCGGGACGCGCTACGGCTGGAGGAGCGTGGTGAGCCGCTTGCCCGCGATGCGGACACCCACGAGGCCCATCGCCACGAGGTAAGCGACGTTGAGCACCAACGTCCAGTGGAGATCGCCCAGCACGAGCGAGCGCTCGATGGCGACGCCCTGGTAGAGCGGCGTCACCCGCACGACCCACTGCAACGGCTCCGGGTAGCGCGAGAGCGGGAAGAACGTCGCGGAGAACAGGAACATCGGCACGAGCGCGATGTTCACGTAGTCGAAGTCGACGAACGACCGCATCCACGTGGTCGCGGCCATGCCCGCACCCGCGAACGCAAAGCCGATGAGCATCGCGGCCGGGATCCCGAGGATCGCCCACCACGACTGCACCAGGCCGAACAGCACCATCATGCCGAGGAACGCGGCGGCGTAGATCGTGCCGCGCAGGAGCGCCCACCCCATCTCGCCGAGCGCGACGTCGGTCGTGCCGAGCGGCGTGGCGAGCATCGCGTCGAAGCTCTTCGCGTACTTGTACTTGAAGAAGAAGTTGAAGGTCGTGTCGAAGACCGACCCGTTCATCGCCGACGTCGCGAGCAGGGCGGGCGCGACGAACACGTCGTACGGCACCAGCCCGACACCCGGCACGTGCACCGAGCCGACGAGCTGACCGACCCCGACACCGATCGACAGGAGAAACAGGAGCGGCTCGACGAAACCGGTGAGAAAGATCACCCACATGCGCCGGTAGGCCATGAAGTTCCGCTCGATCACGTGCGCGAACAGGATGCTCATCGCACCGCCCTCACCCGCCCAGCCGCTGGGTGAAAGCGCGTATGCCCCAGACGCGGCCGGCTGCGATGCAGCCGAGGAGCACGGCCGTGTGGACGAGCACGCTCCCCGGCCCGAGGGTCCCGGTGGTGGCGTCGCGGCACAGCACGACCCCGTGCCACAACGGGGAGAACCACGCAATCGGCTGGAGCCAGCCGGGGAGCTGGGAGAGCGAGAAGAAGGTCCCCGACACCAGGAAGAGCGGGAGGATCACCATGCGCATGATCACCGGGAAACGGAGGTCGGTCTCCTGGGTCGCCGAGAACGCGGTGAGCGGCGCGGCGAAGGCTCCGGCACAGAGTGCGGCGGCGGGGATCGCAACGACACCCCAGTACGACGGCACCGCGCCGAAGGCGGCCGCGACGAGCAGGAACACCGTTGCACCGAGTGCGGCGCGCGCCATGGTCGACGCCACCGTTCCGTCGTACACGTCGCGCGGGCGGATCGGCGTGGCGACCATCGCATGGAACACTCGGATCCACTTCACGCCGGCCATGATGGGCCAGAGGGAGTCGGCTGCCGCGCCCTGCATCGCGGCGGCGGCCATGAGTCCGGGTGCGACGAACACGATGTACGAGAACCCGCCGACGTTGGCGTTCTGCTGGTCGATCATACCGCCGAGCCCGACGCCGATGGCTGCGAGGAAGAGCACGGGGCTCAGCACGTACGCGAACACCGAGCTCCGCCAGAACCGCAGGTAGATCCGCGCCTGATGGGTCGCGACGCGCAGCGCGAGGGGAGTGGCCATCACTCCTCCAGGGTGCGCCCGGTCAACGTGAGGAACACGTCTTCGAGCGACGCGCGCCGCACGAGCAAGGCCTCGGGGTGTACGCCTTCGAGCGAGAGCTGTTCGACGTCGGCTTCGCCCTTGTCGGTGTAGAGGAGCACCCGATCGGCCAGCTCCTCGATCCGCGACCCGACGGTGCGGAGGCGAGGGAGGGCAGCCGTCTGTTCGGCTTCACTGCGAAAGCGCAGCTCGACGACCTCCCGGGTCGCGTGCCGCTCGATGAGCTCGCGCGGCGAGCCCTCGGCGACGATCTTGCCGTCGTCCATGATCACGAGCCGGTCGCAGAGCTGTTCGGCTTCGTCCATGTAATGGGTGGTGAGCACGAGCGTCGCGCCCTGGCGCTTCAACCGGTAGAGGCGGTCCCACACGAGATGACGGGCCTGGGGGTCGAGGCCGGTGGTCGGCTCGTCGAGGAGCACGAGGTCGGGGCTGTTCACCAGAGCACGCGCAATCGTGAGCCGGCGCTTCATCCCACCCGACAGCGCGTCGACCCGGTCGCCACTCCGGTCGGTGAGCTGCACGAACTCGAGCAGCTCGTCGGCGCGGGTGCGGATCTCGGCACGGGGGAGATCGAAGTAGCGGCCGTAGATCAGCACGTTCTCACGCACGGTCAGCTCGAGGTCGAGCGTGTCTTCCTGGGGGACGACACCGAGACGACCGCGGATCTTCGAACCGTCGACCGACGGGTCGAGCCCGAGGACCGAGAGCTCACCGCCACTGCGCGGCGACACGCACCCGATCATCCGCATCGTCGACGTCTTGCCGGCTCCGTTGGGACCGAGGAAGCCGAAGGCCTCGCCCGCTTCGACGCGCACGTCGATGCCGTCGACTGCGACGAAGTCGCCGAAGCGCTTCTCGAGTCCGTGCGCGACGATCAGGGGCGGGGGAGTCACGAACCTGCAAGCTACCGGGGTGGCCCGTGGCGCGCCCCGGGTTTGTGGGGTCAGCCGAAGCCGGGATGGTGTGGGAAGGGGAACACCTCGGCGCGTCCGGCGAGCTCGATGCGGGCGAGCGACTGGTACCGACGCCGCGCGAACCACCACCGACTGTCGAGGCGGAGGTAGTCGTCGTGGTAGATCCCGAACGCGTTGCTCCACTGGCCCGTGGACGCCTCCTGGCGGAGCTCGCACATGGAGAGACGGGCCCGGGCCGCGTCGACGTCACCACCGACCCGAGTGACGACGTGCGAGTTCAGGATCACGAACTCGAAGAACTCGAACCGCTCGATCGCTCCGGCGATGAACGCGCCGACCTCGTCGGGTCCGGTGAGCCGGATCGGCGCGTTGGTGACGGTGTCGACCTCGACCGGTGCATCGGGGCGGAAGAGCCCGCGGAGCTCGGCCCAGGCGCGACGGGTCACGACGTCGGCGTAGGCCGCCTGGACCCGGGAGATCGCGACGACGTCGATCGTCTCGCGGTCGAGATCGTCCACGGGAGCGCGCTACGCGCCGGCGCGCGTCGGCTTCGTGACGTCGCGGTTCGGGTGACGTGGCGGCATACCCATCTCGGGTGAGAACCGGAAGCCGCTCTCGCCGACGTCGTGCATGACGTGCGTCATGTTCAACAGGTCCTCCTCGTACGAGAACTTGCCATTGCCCGTGTACAGCAAGGTGGAGTAGCCCGACTGTGAGTAGGGCGTGCCGTCGGCGCGCATCCCGGGCATCACCTGGGTCCACTTGATCACGACGGTGTCGCCGTTGATCGCGTAGAACTCGGTCGGGAACTTCCAGTCTTCGAGGCCGACCATCGCCTCGCCGAACACCGTGGCGCGCATGTTGTCGAGCCCTTCGACGCGACCCCATGCGGGATCGATGAACACGGCGTCGTCGGTGAAGAACTGTGCGAGATCGCCCCAACCGCCCTTGCCGGCGTCGATGTCGTCACGCACCGAGATGTACCGCCGGACCGCGGCTTCGACCTCGTCGCGGCTGTATGCCGTTGTGACTTCGCTGCGTCCATGATCGTGTGCGCCCAGCGGTGGGAGCCGGCGTCTCCGTCGCTCTCGGCCGGGACGCGGTGCGGGAGGTTGGCGTCGCTGTGGGG
>JBBQMI010000158.1:0-5407 GCA_038328825.1 Acidimicrobiia bacterium
AGCCGACCACACCCAGGTCGGGCCGCTCGGCGCGCTCGTGGTCGACGACGGCTTCGACCTCACGACCGAGACGCTCGTGCCCGATCCCGCGCTCGCTGCGGCGGCGACGTTGAGCGCGATGCTCACCGCGCGGGGCGTAGCGGTGGGGCCGCCGTCGACCGGCACCGCGCCCCCGACGCCGACCGAGGTCGCGACGCTGCAGTCGGCGCCGCTCTCAGACGTCGCGACGGAGCTGCTCAGCGCGAGCGACAACGCGACCGCGGAGGGTCTCGCCCTGGCCGTCGGACACGAGACCTCGGGGTCTGGTGCCACCGCGGCCGGGCTCGCCGGCATCATGAGCTGGCTGACCGGAGCGGGCGTCGACCTCACCGACGTGGCGCTCGTCGACGGTTCCGGCCTCAGTCACGACAACCGGGTCACGTGCAACGCCCTCTTCCAGACCCTCGAGCTCGGAACCCGGCCGCGCCTGCGCGCCATCGTCGACGGGCTCTCGATCGCCGCGAAGCGGGGCACGCTCGCCGACCGGTTCGGCGGCACGTCGCTCGCCGACCGCTTCTTCGCCAAGTCGGGCACGCTGACCGGCTCGGCCGGGCTCGCGGGGCTGTTCGACCCCGCCGGCGGCACCGGGACGCCCCGATTCGCGGGCGTCTTCAACGGCGGGTTCTCCCGCCCGGACGGCTACACGCTCACCGACGCACTCGCCGAGGCCGTCGCCGCGTACCCACAGTCACCACCCGCCGACCAGTTGGTGCCCCCACCGTGACCCACCGTGCGAGGCGGCTCCCGGATTCGCGGGACCGCGGGTTGCGTGACCCTCGCGTGGCGACGACAATCGCCGCCCATGCCCGAGCGCCAGAAGCCGATTCCGCAACTCGTCACCGAACTCTGGGATCTCGTCGTCCTCTACTTCAAGCAGGAGACGCTCGTCCCGCTGCAGGGCATCGGCCGCTACATCGGGCTGGGCGTCCTCGGATCGATCCTCATGGGCTTCGGCGTGGTCTTCTGCACCGTCTCGGCACTCCGTGCCCTCCAGGTCGCGACGACCACGTTCGACGGTGACTGGACGTGGGTGCCGTACCTGATCGTGGTCGTGTTGCTGCTCGTCGGTGCGGCGATCACCGGGATGGCCCTCCGGGCGGCGCAGGCGAAGGCCAAGGCGAAGGTCCTCGGGCGGGAGGCGCCATGAGTCCCACCCCCGACGCACCCGTCGGCCGCGACGACATCGAAGCCAAGATGCGCGAGATCACCGGCGAGGTCTCCGGTGAGGTCGAGACCGCCCGCAACCTCGCGCTGGTAATCGGCGTCGGCGTGGTCACCGTCGTGATCGTGGTCGCGTTCTTCCTCGGGCGGCGCCGCGGCCGCAAGAACACCACCATTGTCGAGGTGCGACGGTTGTGAGTCGCGTCGGCAGTGTCGCGAAGTTCGCGGCCACGGTCGGAGGCCGACGTCTCCGGGCCCGATCGAGTCCGCTGCTCTACTTCAGCCTCACGATGACGGGCATCCGGTTGGTGCGCCGCTTCATCGGGCGCCGGTCGGAGACGCTGCTCCTCACCGACCTGAAGCCCGGCGAGGGACTCTCGATCCGCGCCCTGCGCCGCGGCGAGTAGCAGAACCAGATTTCTGGTCGACTCCGCTCCATCGGCTCGATCGCCCACCCGTTGACGGCCCGAGTCGTGGTGTCCGCCGACTCCGCTGCGTCTCCTGACATCTGGTCGACTCCGCTGCATCGGCTCGATCGCCCACCCGTTGACGGCCCGAGTCGTGGTGTCCGCCGACTCCGCTGCGTCTCCTAACCTGACAGGCGTGAAGGTGCTGCTCCGGAACCCCAGACGTGAGATCGAGGTCGCGGGTCCGATCACGGTCGTGAAGCTGCTCCAGCAGCTCGACATCAACCCCGAGACCGTGCTCGTGATCCAAGGCGACACCCTCGTCACCCGAGACGCCCGCCTCGCCGACACCGACGCCATCGAGATCCGCCCCGTGACGTCGGGCGGCTGATGCGCTCAGAGCGCCTGCGAGCCGCCCGATGAAGTGCCGCCGTTGTCGCGGTCCGGCGGTGATCGACATCCGTCGCCACAACGCCGCGTTCTGCAAGGACTGCTTCGTGCACCACTGCCGCGAGCAGGTGAAACGCGCGATCAAGGACCACCAGATGATCGCTCCCGGCGACCGGGTGCTCGTCGCGGTGTCGGGCGGCAAGGACTCCCTCGCGCTCTGGGACCTCCTCACCGACCTCGAGATCGAGGCCGACGGGCTGTACCTCGGTCTGGGCATCGGCGACTACTCCGACGAATCCGGGCGCCACACCCGCGAGTTCGCCGCCGCGCGCGGCCGGCGACTCATCGAGGTCGACCTGCGCGACGACTACGGGTTCGACGTTCCGGGGGCGGCCGCGGTCACCCGGCGCGCGCCGTGCGGTGCGTGCGGCCTCTCGAAGCGGCACCTCTTCAACGAGGTGGCCCGCCGCGAGGGCTACGACGCGATCGCGACCGGCCACAACCTCGACGACGAAGCCGCCGTGCTCCTCGGCAACGTGTTGCGGTGGGAGACGGGCTACCTCGGGCGTCAGGCGCCGGTGCTGCCCGCGGCGCCGGGGTTCGTGCGCAAGATCAAGCCGTTGATCCGACTCGGCGAGCGCGAGATGGCGGCGTTCTGCGTCCTCACGGGCATCGAGTACCAGGTCGACGAGTGCCCCATGGCCGCGGGGAACCGCCACCTCGGCCTCAAAGAGGTCCTCGACAGCCTCGAGGACCGATCGGCGGGCGCCAAGGCCGCGTTCCTGTTCAGCTTCTACGACCACGGCCGCCAGCACTTCCTCGACGGCGCCGCCGAGGAGCGCGAGGGGCTGGTCCCGTGCCCAGAGTGCGGCTCGCCGACGACCGGTGCGCTCTGCGCGTTCTGCACGCTGCGCAACCGCGCAACCGGTGAGCAGATCCCCGGTGAGCACGTCCCCGTCGACATTCGGGTCGGTCCGCCGACGGGAGGCGGGTAGCCGTGCCGCGGCCGTTCGCTCCGGGTGACCGGGTGCTCCTCATCGACTCGAAAAACCGTCGCCACCTCGTGCTCCTCGCGGCCGGCGGCCAGTTCCACTCGCATGCCGGCGTGCTCGAGCACGACGCCATCATCGGCCGCGAAGAGGGGATCAGCATCCGCAGCACGCTCGGCGCCCGCCTCGTGGTGCTGCGCCCGACGCTCGCGGAGTACGTCCTGAAGATGCCGCGCGGCGCGCAGGTCATCTACCCGAAGGACCTCGGCCCGATCCTGATCCTCGCCGACGTCTTCCCCGGCGCGCGGGTCCTCGAATCGGGAATCGGCTCCGGCGCGCTCACCACCACGCTCCTGCGCGCGATCGGTCCGACGGGCCACGTCCATGGCTACGAGCTCCGCGAGGAGTTCGCCGATCGGGCGCAGCGCAACGTCGAGGCGTTCCTCGGACCCGACCAGCCGCTCACCGTGGAGATCCGCGACACCTACGACGGCATCGACGTCGACGATCTCGACCGGATCCTGCTCGACCTACCGGAACCGTGGCGGGTGGTCAAGCACGCGCAGCGCGCGTTGCGATCGGGCGGCATCCTCATCTCCTATCTACCGACGATCCTCCAGGTGGCGCGCCTGCGCGAGGAGCTCGAAAGCTCGGCGTTCGGGATGGCGGAGACGGTCGAGATCCTGCAGCGCGGCTGGCACATCGACGGCCAGTCGGTGCGGCCCGACCACCGCATGGTCGCCCACACCGGTTTCCTCACCCATGCCCGGCTGCTCACGCCCGACGGGTGACGGCGCGATCGTGACGAGCGCCACCTCGTGACCGGGGTGCTCGCGACGGAGCGCACGTGAACCTGCTCGACGGCGTCATCGCGCTGCTCGCGCTCCTCGCGGCGGTCGCGGGCTTCCGCCTGGGGTTCGTCGCGCGGGTGCTCTCGTGGGCGGGTCTCGCCGCGGGAGTCGCGCTCGCGGTCACGTTCCTCCCCGACGTCACCGCGTCGCTGAACCGGACCGAGGCGCGTACCCGACTCGTGGTCGCGTTCGTGTTCGTGGTCGGCATCGGGTTGATCGGCCAGGCAATCGGCCTCGCGTGCGGTGGGGCGGTGCGCACGCGCGTGCGGCTCCCACCGGTGGGCGCGCGCCTCGACCGGATCGCGGGTGCGATCCTCGGCGGGCTCGGCGTGCTGGTCATCGTGTGGCTGGCGATCCCCGCGTTGGCGAACGCGCCGGGCTGGCCCGCGCGCGCGGCGCGCGATTCGGCCATCGTCGAATCGCTGAACGACGTCGCGCCCGATCCGCCGCCGGCGCTCGAGGCCCTCGCGCGGCAGGTCGGTCAGACGGGACCGGAGGTGCTCGGGCGGCTCGTCGACCCGCCGATCACGGGGAACCCGCCGAAGTCGGGTCTGCCCGCCGCCGTCGACGCGGTCGCGCGCGCGTCGACGGTGAAGGTCGAAGGTCAAGCCTGCGACGTGATCCAGGACGGCAGCGGCTTCGTCGTGGCCGACGGAGTCGTCGTCACCAACGCGCATGTCGTCGCGGGGGAGCGTCGCACCACCACCGTCATCACGCCCGACGACCGCCGGCTCGGCGCGCGCGTCGTCGCGTTCGACGCGGCGCGCGACCTGGCCGTGCTCTCGGTGCCGGGTCTCGGCCTCGACCCGCTCCCGATCGGTGCGCGCGACGTCGGCGCGATCGGTGCGGTGTACGGCCACCCCGGGGGAGGCCCCTTGGTCACGTCACCGGCGCGCGTCGAGGACCGCATCACCGCGGTCGGACGCGACATCTACGGCGACCGCCGCACCGAGCGAGACGTGTTCGTGCTCGCGGCCGACATCCACCCCGGTGACTCGGGCGGTGCGCTGATCGACGAAGGGGGAGACGTGGTCGGCGTCGCGTTCGCGATCGATCCCGGTCGCCCGGGAACCGCCTACGCGCTCGCCGACACCGAGCTGCGCGCCGCGCTCACCGCACGCGGCAACAGCACCACTGTCGTCGACACCGGCCCCTGCCTCGTCGGCTGACCGGTGGGCGGCTCCCCGAATCGGGCTACTCGACCTCGATGAAGATGCACTCGCCGGGGCACTCCTCGGCGGATTCGATCGTGGCTTCCTCCATCCCCGCGGGGACGTTGGCGAGACCCTCGGGACCACCGGGGCTGCTGAACACCTTGTCGCCCTCCTTGACGTACGCCAGCCCGTCGTCGAGCAGCGTGAACACCGAGGGAGCGATCTCCTCGCACAGGCCGTCGCCCGTGCACAGATCCTGATCGATCCAGACCTTCATGCCCATGGGAGCGTTCCTCACCTTTTCGTCGAGGGGTATGCCGGCAATTTACCCGGTCCTTCGTTGGTAAATGCAACTCGGCGTTCACGGATCATGCCCGGGATAGCCACAGGGGCGCGTGTATGGTCCGCGACGAGGA
>JBBQMI010000159.1:0-5404 GCA_038328825.1 Acidimicrobiia bacterium
ACGCCGACTCGACGAGCCACGTCGCCCCGGCATCGGCGTACTCGTCGACCGGGACGCCGGGTGCCCGACCCATGACGACGTCGTAGCCGGGGCGCGCCGACGCCGCGACCATCTCGGGCTCGGACCGCAGGAATGCGTCGATCTCGGCGGGCCCGGCCGGCGTCCCCGAGCCCGAGAGGGGTGTGACGCCCTCGAAGCGCGCCGCGCGGCGCAGCGGGCGCCGGTTCGGCGCGAAGGCCGCGACCCAGATGGGCGGCCGCGGTCGCTGCACGCATCCCGGAAGCAGATCCGCGTCGACCCGGAAGTGGGTGCCGTCGTGGCGCACCGGTTCGCCGCGCAGGGCTCGGTCGAGGATGGCCAGACCCTCGTCGAGACGATCGGCGCGGTCGCGGTCGTCGGTCACCTCGCCGAACGCGCCGAACTCGTCGATCGGGACGCCCAGGCCGACGCCCACGACGACGCGTCCCCCGGAGAGGTGGTCGAGGGTGACGATCTCCTTGGCGAGCTTCCAGGGGCGTCGCCGCGCGACCGGGGTGACGAGGGTTCCGAGGCGGATGCGGCCGGTGGTCTGCGCGACGGCGCCGAGCACGACCCAGGGATCGTGCACCTCGAGCCGCGCCGCACGACTGAGGTGGAGGTGGTCCCAGAGCGTGAAGGCGTCCCAGCCGGAGTCCTCGGCCAGCCGGGCGAGTCTCACGAGCCCGCGGGGATCGCCGACGTTGGGAACGGAAACCGCGAAGTGCACGGCCTCTGCGTACCAGACTGGACGAGACATGTCGCCCGAGGACCCCGCCGACGAGGACGTCGCCGCCGCTCGCCCCCGACGCCGACGAGCCGGGAGTCGTCACCGGCTGCGCGTCGGGCTCCCGGTCGTGCTCCTCGTCCTGGCCTCCGTGGGCGTCGGGTGGTGGGCGGTGCGCAGCACCGACGCGAGTCGGGCGAGCGCGGAACGGGCCGACCGTCACCGCGCGGTCACCCGACGCGATACCCGTGCGCTCGAAGCCACCCGCGTCGCGACGGCGCAGACCATCACCGAGCTCGAGGCGACCCGGGTCGCCCGGACCTCCGAGCGCGACGCGATCGCGGCCGCGCTCTACGGCGTCACCGTCCGGCTGAACGAGGTCCGGGACGCGCTCGACCGCGAGGCGTCGGGTCTCCAGGCGCTCGAGACGCGCGTCGGCGCACTCGGCAACTGCCTCCAGGGCGTGTCGGACGCTCTGAACGCACTCGCGGTCGGCGACAACCGAACCGCACTCACCCGCCTGCGCGCGGTCGGCTCCGACTGCGACGCCGCTGCCTGATCCGTGTCACGCGCACGCGTGCTGTAGTCGCCGCCGTCTCGGTCTGCAGCGCCGTTGCCCTCGTCGCGTCGGGGATCGCGGTGCACCGCGGCAACCAGCGCCGGACGCGCGCGGAGACCGCGCTCGCCACCGCCCGGCGTCACCACGCGACCGCGAGCGCCGACCTCGCGCGTATCGTCGCCCACCGGGACGCCACGCAGGTCGAGCTCACCGAGCGCACGACCGAGCGCGACGACTTCGCGGCTGCGTTCGCCGCCACCAACACCGACTTGCGCACCACGGCGGGCGGGTTGTTCGACACACGGATCCGGACTGCGGCCGGTGACCGTCACGCGGCATCCCTCAGCGCCTGCCTCGGCGGCGTCGCGACCGCGATCCACGATCTCGATGCCGGGGCCGCGATCGCGGCACTGCGCGCCGCCCAACCGGCGTGCACCGACGCGCTCACGGCCGGGAGCGCGGCCGCGTTCCCGTTCGACTTCCCCGATCCGTTCCTGGTCCGCGTCGGTCCACTCTGGTTGGCGTACTCCACGAACGCCGCCGCCGGAAACGTCCAGGTGCTCGCGTCGGCGGATCGCCGCCAGTGGCAGATCGTCGGCGACGCCCTCCCCGCGCTCGCGGCGTGGGCGAACCGGGGCTCGACCTGGGCACCGGCGGTCGTCGCCCGCCCCGGAGGTTTCGCGCTCTTCTACACCGCACGGGAGTCCTCGACCGGGCTGCAGTGCATCTCCGTGGCCACCGCGGCTGCGCCACAGGGTCCGTTCGTCGACCAGTCGACCGGCCCCCTGATCTGTCAGCACGATCTCGGCGGATCGATCGACGCGAGCCCGTTCGTCGACGCCGACGGTCAGGCCTGGCTCACCTGGAAGAGCGAGGCCCCACCGACGATCTGGAGCCGACCCATCGACCTGACCCAGCTGCGGCTCACCGGCGCCGCGACCGAGATCCTGCACGCCACCCGTTCCTGGGAGGGCGGCAACGTCGAGGCGCCGTCGTTGGCCCGGGCGGGATCGCGTCTCGTGCTCGCCTATTCCGCCAACAGCTGGGAGTCGAGCCGGTACGCGGTGGGTCTCGCGACGTGCACCACCCCTGCCGGGCCCTGCGAGAAGTCGGGCACCGGTCCGGCCCTCGCCACGAGTCCGGGTACCGTCGGACCGGGAGGCGCCGAGTTCTTCGCAACGGATCAGGGACCCGCGGTCGCGTACGCCGCGTATCTCGGACCCGACGTCGGTTACCCGGCCAGCCGCTTGCTGCACCTCGCGTCGTTCGATCCGGTGGCCCAGACGTTCGGGCCCGGTTGACGTTCGGGCCCGGATGACGAGGTTCGAGAGGGAGACGGTCACCATGGACGTGTCGGTACGGGACGACAGCGAGCACTCACGCTACGAGCTGAGCGTCGACGGGACGCCCGTCGGCGTGGCCGAGTACGTGCTCTCGGGTTCGACCATCGTGTTCCCGCACACCGTGATCGATCCCGCCCACCGTGGTCGGGGTCTCGCGGCCATCCTCGTACGCGCCGCGCTCGACGATGCCCGCGAACAGGGTCGCAGCGTCGTGCCCCACTGCTCCTATGTCGCCGCGTTCATCGACGAGCACCCCGAGTACCACCGCCTCGTCGTCTCCTGACTCCCCGATCCCGTCGATCTACGCTCACCGCATGCCGACGACGACCAGCGACGGCGTCGAGATCTGGTGGGGAGCCCTCGGCGGGCCCGATCTCGATGCCGACGGGGCCGACGCCGAGACTGTCGTGCTCGTCCCGGGTCGGGGCGACTCGAGCGACATCTGGCCACCGGAGTTCCGCGATCCGCTCGTGGCCGCGTCGTTCCGCGTGCTCGTCTTCGATCCGCGCGACACCGGCAGGTCCGGCGCTTCCGATGACTACGACCTCACCGCGATGGCCGACGACGTGGTCGCGGTGCTCGACGCCGCGGGCGTCGAGCGGGAGCAGGGGGTCGGCCTCTCGATGGGTGGATTCCTCGAGGTCGACCTCGCGACCCGGTACCGCGACCGGTGCGCGACGCTGGTGTTCCTGTCGGCCATGAGCCCCGACCCCGACGCCGGGTTCGGACCACAGTTCTTCGGCACCGACGCGACCGACCCGGTCGAGGCCCTGCTCGCCGCGATGGAAGCACCGTCGGCGACCGACCGGGCGTGGGTGACCGCGCACATCGCCCGCGCCGCCGCGCGCACCCCGCTCCGGCTGGATGCCGGCGATCGTCACCAGGCAGCGGCGTTCCGGTCGGAGTTTCCGAGCCTCGACCGGCTCGCAGAGATCGACGCGCCGGCGCTCGTGGTGCACGGTCGCGACGACCAGGTGCTGCCGGTCGCGCACGCGGAGGCCTATGCGGCCGGGATCGCCGGCGCCCGACTGATGCTCGTCGACGACATGGGTCACATCCCCAAGCCGGCGCAGTGGACGCTCGTCGCGGATGCCGCGGTCACGCACCTCTCCGCGACGACGACCACCGACGCCCCGGCTGCGTAGTCTGCGCCCATGCCGAGGGTCGTCGCGAACGGGATCTCGATCTACTACGAACGGTCGGGGACAGGCCCCCCGCTCCTCTTCTGCAACGGGTCCGGTTCGACACTCGCGTCGAGCCGGATCCTCGTCGACGTGTTCGGCTCGCGCTTCGATGCGGTCGCGCACGACCAACGGGGCCTGGGTCAGACGGAGGTGCCGCCGGAGCCGTACACGATGGCCGACTACGCGGCCGACGCGGTCGCGCTGGTCGACACCGTCGGTTGGGACCGGTTCCGGCTCGCCGGCATCAGCTTCGGCGGGATGGTCGCCCAGGAGCTCGCGGTCACGTGGCCCGAACGCGTCGAACGGCTCGCGCTCCTCTGCACGTCGTCGGGGGGTGCGGGGGGATCGTCGTACCCCCTCCACGAGCTCGAGTCGCTCCCCGCCGACGAGCGCGCCGCGATCGGTGTCCGTCTGCTCGACACCCGCTTCACCCCGGAGTGGCTCGCAGGCCATCGGGACGACCGCGGCCTCGCCGAGTTGATGGTCGGGCGCGCCGGGGGAACCAAGACCCCCGAGGAGCGCCGGGGTGAAGCCGGGCAACTGGCGGCCCGAGCCGGGCACGACGTGTTCGACCGGCTCGACCGCGTGACGTGCCCGACGCTCGTCGCGTCGGGCCGCTACGACGGCATCGCCCCTCCCGCCAACGGCGAGGCCGTCGCAGCGCGGATCCCGGGGGGCGAGCTGCGGGTCTACGGGGGCGGCCACGCGTTCGTGGCCCAGGACCCGGACGCGTTCCCCGAGATCCTCGACTTCCTCGGCGCGGCCTGACGGGCCGGCGGACTGACACGCTCGGGCCCGCTCAGCTTTCGGAGGGCCGCGCCGACCACGCGAGCACGGCGCCGGTCCCGGCGGTCATCGCGGTCCCGGGCATCACCCGCAGCCGCCACGGCTCGAGCCGCAACGCGCCGAACGCGGCTGACTGCGGGCCGTCGCGCCACGGCGGGATGATCGCCGGGTCGTACCCCACGGGCGGCGGCGCCGTCTCGAACTTCCGCCACACCGCGACCTGTGTGTCGGGATCGTCGGCCCACGTCGCGTGGCACTCGGCGCTGCACGTGTCGTGGCTCGGATCCCAGTACGACAGCGAGACGTAGGGGTGCGCCGCGAGGTGCGCGCGCTTGAGCGGTGTCGGCCCGGTCGCGATCCAACCGACGAGTCGACCGTCGTTCCACTCCCAGATGGGATGCAACACACGGGACCACGGGCGACCCGCGGCGTCGACAGTGGCCGCCGAGCACCAGACGATCCGGTGGGCCATCTCCACGAACGCGGGCGCGACCTCGTCGAGCGACTGCACACCCGGAACCCTACGACAGGCTGGATCCCAACCGACCGTCGTCGATCAGCCCTCTCACCCCGGAACCGCGTCGTGAACGACGAAGCCTCCCGCCGTCACCACCGGTGGGATCAACTGTCCGCCGACGTTGAGGTCGGTGAAGACGGCGGCAGTCGCGGCCGGACAAGGAATCGGATCGAACGACGTCGCCATCGCAAAGCGGTCGGCCGTCGCGCCGTTGTCCTCGACGTGGGCCAGGACGAACACCGGCAGGTACTCGCACGGTTGCCGTCGACCCTG
>JBBQMI010000160.1:0-5368 GCA_038328825.1 Acidimicrobiia bacterium
GGTTCGCGCGTACGGTGATCTCGTAACCGTCGCCGCCCTCGATGTTGACGATTACCGGCCGGGGTACGCGTCTCCGCGCCAGGCGCTGCGCGTCAGCGACGGTATTGATGCGCGAGGCGACGCGCCGCTGTCTCGCGTCGCGTCGTCCGGGGATCTGATCAGCGTTCGGACCCGTCGCCATGGCACGTACCGTACGCCCACCTGATCCGTGAGCGTGGTGCCGGGAGCAGTGCGGAGCACGATGTCGTCGCGCACGAGCCCGTATGCATTCGACCCTCGAAAGGACCTCCAGACCCGCCAGTTCCGCGAGTTCCGCGAGTACGAGGACGTGTCATCTGCCCCGTGTCGCGTCGGGGCCACGGCCGAACGCTTCTAGCCACACTCGGCCTTGAGCGTGTCGTAGAGCGACGAGGTCGATGTGCCGACGTTGCTGATCGCGTCGCCGACCTGCTGCAGGTTGTCGCTGAGCTTGCCATTGCCCAGGTTCCCGACCGCGGTCTTGAGCTCGTCGAACGAGGACTTCACCTCGTCGACTTGGGGCTTGTAGGCGCGCTTGGCTGCCGATTCGAGCGCGTCGAGGTTGTCCTGGACCTTGTTGACTGCCGACTCGATCCCGCTCTTGCCACCGGTGAGGAGGCCTGGATCGGCGAGGTCCGAGACCGACTGCTCGAGGTCGTTGCGCGCCGAGCAGACGGCGCCCTTGCCCGAGCTCGACGACGAGCTCTTGGTGTCCGAGCTACATCCGATGAACGTCATCGGCGCAAGGATCGCGACCGCGATGCCAACGATTCCGGGCTTGAGACTCACGGGATCCTCCGGGTGGTGTCATGGGCCGAGACGTGGGCGGAGCCGGTGCGGCACGCCGGCGAGACTAGGGGCTCCTCGGGATCTGTGGAACGAACCACAGGGTCCATCACCGCCCCACCAGGGCGCGCACCTTTCTCGATAGGCTGAAACGAGCGTCAGCAACAGAGGGGGAGACATCATGCAGGCCGACGATCTGATCCTCGTGAGTGTCGACGACCACGTGGTGGAGCCGCCCACGCTGTTCGACAACCACCTGCCCTCGAAGTGGAAGGACGCCGCGCCGAAGAGCGTCCACCGCGACGGGATCGACGTGTGGGAGTTCGAGGGGAACGTGATCCCCAACATCGGGCTCAACGCAGTGGCCGGTCGGCCCCCCGAGGAATACAACATCGAGCCCACCAGCTACGACATGATCCGCGCCGGTTGCTACGACATCGACGAGCGGGTCAAGGACATGAACCGCAACGGCGTGCTCGGCTCGATGTGCTTCCCGAGCTTCGTGCAGTTCTGCGGTCAGCTGTTCTCGAAGTCGAAGGACCTCGACACGTCGATCCACCTGCTGCGCGCGTACAACGACTGGCACATCGACGAATGGTGCGGCACCCACCCCGGTCGGTTCATGCCGCTGAGCATCCCGCCGATCTGGGATCCGCAGCTCATGGCCGACGAAGTGCGCCGCGTCGCGAAGAAGGGCTGCCACGCAGTCACGTTCTCGGAGAACCCGCACAAGCTCGGCTGGCCCCACATCTTCGGCGACCACTGGGACCCGTTCTTCCAGGCGTGCGAGGAAGAGGGCACGGTCATCTGCCTGCACATCGGGTCGAGCTCGACCCAGATCGAGACCGCGCCGGGTGCACCGCTCGACGTGATGATCACGTTGACGCCGCTGAGCCTCATGCACGCGGCGAGCGACCTGCTCTGGTCGCCCGTGTTGCGGAAGTTCCCCAACCTGCAGTTCGCGCTCTCCGAGGGTGGCACCGGTTGGATCCCGTACTGGCTCGAGCGGATCGACTACGTGTACCAGCAGCACCGCTTCTGGACGCACCAGGATTTCGGCGACCAGCTCCCGAGTCAGGTCGCGCGTGACCACTTCACCTACTGCTTCATCAGCGACCGGACCGGTGTGGTGGAGCGCCACGCGATCGGCATCGACAGCATCACGTGGGAGTGCGACTACCCGCACTCCGACTCGAGCTGGCCGAACTCACCGGAGTCGGTGGCCAAGCAGTTCGACGGCGTCCCCGACGACGAGGTCAACAAGATGACCCACGAGAACGCGATGCGGGTGTTCCAGTTCGATCCCTTCGCCCACCGCACCCGGGAGCAGAGCACCGCGTCGGCGTTGCGCGCCGAAGTGAACGACTGACGCCGAGCCTCAGGCGGAGCGCCGCACCAGCCGGAGCTTCGGCACGAGTCCCTCGCCCTGCAACAACCGGAGCTCGCGCTCCTCGGCGGCGTCGATCACCACCGCCTCGCCGCGCTCGCGTCCGACGAGGAACGTGACGATGCAGTCGTCACACGCGCTAGTGCCTTCCATCACACATTCGTCGCAGTCGATGACCATGCCCCCATCCTCGCGACAGGGTGGGACACCAACCGGTCGATCACACCCTCGTTCTGGTCAGGATCTGGCGCCCATGGGGCGGCAGGAGATGACCGGAACGGGGCTTCGGGGTCCGTCGGCGGCGGTCAGCGGCGGAGGGCGGCGAGAAAGGCGTCGGAGCTGACGGCGCGGGCGCCCTGCTGCTCGGAGTGGACCCGGACCCACTGGTCCGACGACACCGCGAGCACGGGCGTGGGGAGTGGGAGCGCCGCGATCTCGCGGACCACGACGGGATCGGCCTTCTCGCCGGGCGGGGAGAACACGACCCGTACGCCCGGCCGACGGGGCGGGGCCACCCGACCGACGTCGGCGCCATCGAAGACGACCGTGACCGCAGCACGCGTCCGCAGCGCCATCTCGGCAAGGGCGCCCATGAGCCGGTCGCGCTGCTCGGCCACCGACACCTCGGGCCAGGCGGTCATCGACACGTTGTAGCCGTCGATCACCACCGCGACGCCGGGACGACGCAGCATCGCGTCGATGGCCTCGGGCAGATCGGCCAGCAAACCCCGTGGCGGTGCCAGCTCCGACCGACGGGACTGTTTCGGCTTCTGAGACCTCTCCGGCTTCTCGGACGTACCCGGCAGCGCACCCTTGCCGCGCGCGTGGGCCACGACGCCACCGAGGCCGTCGGCCAACCGCTGGGCGAGCGACGCCGCGTCGGCGAGCGCCTGGAGATCTTCCTGGCGGAGACCGGAACCCGGGGCCGTCGCGCCCCTGAGCTTGTTGCGCACGTCGTCGAGTTGGATCCGCGTGGCCTTGAGCTCCTCCTGGAGCGCCCGCACGCGATCGGCGGCGGCCTGCTGACGGCCGTGCGCGGCGTCGGCTTGACGGCGGGCGACCTCGAGGGCGCGCTCGAGCTCGTCGACTCGACGCGCGGCATCCGCGACGCGGCGCTCCGAGTCGACGTCGCGCGCCCGGCGCGAACGTCGTTCCTCGCGCAGCTCCTGTTCGAACCGGCGGGCCGTCTCCATCGCTTCCGCGCGCGTGTGGTCGGCCCGGCGGCGCGCTTCCTCGAGCTCTTCGATCCTCACGTGCAGGGCGCGTTGGTCGGCGTTCTCGTCTTCGTCGCGTCGCGTCTGCGCGTACGCGCCGCACGCAGCACCGAGGCCGAACTCCCATCCCGACGGTCGCTGCGCGTACAACATCGACGCCAGCAGCGGGAGATCGCCGCGCTCGGTGGCGTCGACCACGAGATCGATGCACGTGTCGGGACGCCAGGTGTCGACCGCGTTCTGTACCTCGGGTCGCGAGAGGAACAGCTCGACCGCGCGCGTCCGGAACGCGGGATCGATGTCGAGCGAACGCCGCAGCTGCTGCCGGGCGGGGCCGCGGGCGAGGCCGCGACGGTCGAAGCCGGTGATCGCCCGGAGCACCACCGGGACCTCGTCGGCCGCGAGCCCGCGCAGGACGTCGCCGGCACTGTCGAGGATCGGATGCAGCAGCGCTTCGGGGACGATCGCCTCGTCGGGGACGACGTCGACGGGAGCAGGCGCGTCGAGGACCGGTTCGGCGGGGTCGGACGCGCTCACTCGCTCGCCGCCTGGAGGTCGCCCCCCTCGGCGGTCGCGCCCTCCTCCAGCTGCTCGATCGTCGCGCCGGTCGCGCCGCACCACCGGCACGTCACCGACTCGATCCGTTCCTCGAGCAGCTCGGAGTCGTCGACCGACAGCTCACCGCCGACGCTGAAGTGCTGGAACTCTCGAGTCCGGCGGGACGCGATCACGTCGAAACGGGTCAGATTACCGCAACCAGTGCAGCGAAAGCGGGTCGGCACACCCCGAGTCTACGGCCGCCCCCCCATCCCCCCGAAGTCGAACGTCTGTTCGCTACGCTGACCCACGATGGTCCTCGCTCCCCCGCCGGCCGTGACGCCCCCGCTCCCCACACCACGCGCGTTCGACGACCTCTCGGCGTCGCTCTTCGACGTGACGTTCGTCGTGGTCGACCTCGAGACAACCGGGGGTTCACCGGCAGCGTGCGAGATCACCGAGGTCGGCGCGGTGAGGTACCGCGGTGGCGAACGCCTCGGTACGTTCCAGACGCTCGTGAACCCCGGTGTGCCGATCCCGCCGTTCATCACGGTGCTCACCGGCATCACCGACACGATGCTGCTCCCCGCGCCGCGCATCACCGAGGTCCTTCCCGCACTCCTCGAGTTCGTCGGCGGCGCGGTGCTCGTCGGCCACAACCTCCGCTTCGACACGTCGTTCCTCGATGCCGCGCTCGTGCGTCACGGCTACCCGCCGCTCGCCAACCGTCGGGTCGACACGCTCGGCCTCGCCCGCCGACTGCTGCGCGACGACGTGCTGAACCACAAGTTGGGAACGCTCGCGGTGCACTTCGGCACCGTGACCGAACCGAGCCACCGGGCGCTCGACGATGCCGCGGCCACCGCCGAGGTGCTCCACGGACTCATCGAGGACGCGTCGGGCTTCGGGGTGTCGGGCCTCGACGACCTGCTCGCGCTGCCCAAGGTCCGCGATCACCCGTCTTCCACGAAGCTCGCACTCACTGCGACGCTGCCGCGCGGCCCGGGCGTCTACTGGTTCCGCGACCGAAACGGGCGGGTGCTCCACGTCGGCCGCGCCACCAACGTGCGCGCGAAGGTCCGTTCGTACTTCGGTGGGCGCCAGCGAGGTGCGCTCCTGCAACTGCTCCGGGAGCTCGCAACGATCGACCACGTCGAGTGCGCGCATGAGCTCGAAGCGTCGGTCCGGGAACGACGACTGATCCGGCGTCACCGACCGAGGTTCAACCCGGCACCCCCGCGGCGCGTGTATGTGCGCGTCACGCTCGAACGGTTCCCCCGCATCGCGGTGGTCCGCACGCGTCCGGCCGACGGCTCGGTGTTCCTCGGTCCGTTCCCGTCGACCGTCTGGGCGCAGCGGGTCAAGGAGGCGATCGAAGCGGCGTTCCCGCTTCGGCGTTGCACCGGCCGCATCGGGTCGCGCGCAC
>JBBQMI010000161.1:0-5302 GCA_038328825.1 Acidimicrobiia bacterium
CTACCCGCTCCAGGCGCTGCTCTACTCGGTCGCCCTCCACCGGTACCTGCGTTGGCGTTTGCCCGACTACGACCCCGCCCTGCACCTCGGCGGGGTGACCTACCTGTTCCTCAGGGGCATGATCGGGCCGGGCACCCCTTCGGTCGAAGGAGTGCCGTACGGCGTCGCCTCCTGGCCCGTTCCAGCCGCCCTCGTCGAAGATCTGAGCGATCTGCTCGACGGTCGACTCCCGGTGTCGGGAGGGACGATCGCGTGAGGGCGCCATCGCCCGCCGTCCCGACACAGGTCGCGTTCCTCGAACCGTTCGTCGCCGCGGGCGTGCTCGAGCACGCCGACGTCCACGTCGCGTCGGCGGTCGCCAGGGTGGTCGGCGACGTCGCGGATCCGATCGTGCTCGCTGTAGCCCTGGCGGTCCGCGCCACCCGGCTCGGACACGTGTGTGTGGTGCTCGGAGACCTCCCCGGATCGCTCGTCGTCCACGAGGGTGATCCGGATCGGAGTGGCGCGGTCGCGGTCGACGCGTTGTCGTGGCCGGCACCAGCGGCATGGGCGAAGGCGTTGCGTTCGAGCGCGGCGGTCGGCGACGGTGCCGCGACCGCGCTCCGACCGGGCGACACGATCCGGCCGCTGGTCTTCGACGGTGGTCGCCTCTACCTCGAGCGGTACTGGCGGTACGAGCGAGCGGTCGGCGACAACCTGCTGGCACGCGCCGAGTCCGACGCGGCGTCGGGCTTCGGTCTCGGCAGCTCGGTGGTGCCGCCGATCCTCGACGAGCTCTTCACCCGGCCCTCCGACACCTCCGACGGTGATCCATCCGGCGGATCCGAGCCCGATCTCCAACGCCGCGCGGCCGAAGCCGCGCTCGAGCGTCGCATCGTCGTGATCGCCGGTGGTCCCGGAACGGGGAAGACGCGAACCGTCGCCCGACTGCTCGCGGCTGCGTATCAGGTCGCGATCGACGCCGGGCGGCCGCTCGAGGTCGCGCTCGCGGCACCGACCGGAAAGGCCGCGGCGCGGATGACAGAAGCCGTGCGTCACGAGGTCACGACAGCGAAGCTCGCCCCCGAGTTGGCGGAACCGCTCCTTGCGACCAAGGCGTCGACGATCCACCGGTTGCTCGGCCCCACCGGTGGCCTCGAGTTTCACCACGACTCACGTGACCCACTCGCCGCCGACATCGTCGTCGTCGACGAAGCATCGATGGTCTCCCTGCCCCTGATGGCCCGACTCCTCGACGCGGTGCGGAGCGACGCCCGCGTCGTCCTCGTCGGCGACCCGTACCAACTTGCGAGCATCGAGGCCGGCGCGGTCCTGGGCGACGTGGTCGGTCCTGCGGCCCTTGCCGGATGGGGTGGCGCGTTGCCGCTGGGTCCGTTGTCTGGGGGAGTGGTGGTGCTCGAGCGCGTGCACCGTTTCGGTGCGGACTCGAGCATCGCGGCCCTCGGTGACGCGGTGCGCAGCGGTGATGCAGATCGCGCGATCAACCTGCTCGCCGACGGCGGATCCGACGTCACGTGGGTCCGACCCGACGACGGTCCCGGCGTGCGCGCGATCGAGCAGACGGTGACCGACGGCGCGGCAGCGGTCGTGCGGGCCGCGCTGGCCGGTGACCGGACCGCCGGACTCGCCGGCGCCGGTGATCTCAAGGTCCTCGCCGCGACCCGACGGGGACCGTTCGGTACGTTCGACTGGAGTGACCGTATCGAACGACGGCTGGGTCGGGCCGAACCGCGAGTGCAGACCGGGAAACGGTGGTATATCGGACGACCCGTCATCGTGACCGCGAACGACTCCTTCAACGCGCTGTCCAACGGTGACACCGGCCTGGTCGTCGCAACCGAAGGTGGTTCGACGGTCGCGTTCCGAGCGACCGACGACGCGCCGGTCGCGACCCGAGACCTCCAGCCGTCGCAGTTGGCGCAGGTCGAGACCTGGTGGTCGATGACCATCCACAAGAGCCAGGGGTCGGAGTTCCGTCACGTGGTGGTCTCGCTGCCGAAGGCGGGATCACCGATCCTCACGCGGGAGCTCCTCTACACCGGGATCACCCGGGCCCGGGAGCAGCTCACGATCGTCGCCGACGAAGCCGCGATCCGCGCCGCGATCGAGCGCACCGTGGCCCGAGCGTCGGGCCTGCAGTCCCGCCTCTGGCCCTGACCGGGGCCGCCGCGGCCGCGGGCATCCGCGATAGTTGTCCCACCCCCTGCGTACCCTCGGCCCATGCGGTTGCTCCACACCTCCGACTGGCACCTGGGCCGACCCCTGCACGGCCAACCGCTGCTCGAGGCCCAGGCGCGGTTCGTCGATTTCCTCGTCGACGTCGTCCGTGACCGGCGAATCGACGCGGTCCTCGTCGCGGGCGACGTCTACGACCGCGCCATCCCTCCCGTCGAGGCCGTCGAGCTGTTCGACTCCGCCCTGGCCCGCCTCGCGGCCCTCCGGGTTCCCGTCGTGATCATCAGTGGGAACCACGACTCCGCCGGCCGACTCGGGTTCGGCTCGGGGTTCTTCCGCGACTCGGGGGTGCATCTCCGCACCGATCCCGGTGTCGTCGACCCCGTGCTCCTCGAGGACGAGCACGGACCCGTCGCGATCTATCCGGTCCCGTACCTCGAGCCCGAGCTCACCTGGGCGGGGCTCGAGGCCGTGGGCCCGCGGCACGACGCCGTGCTCACCGCGGCGATGCACCGCGTGCGGGCCGATGTCGCCGGGCAGGCAGCCGGAACGCGTACGGTCGTCGTCGCGCACGCGTTCGTCGGCAACCTCGGCCAGGCGGAGCTGTCCGACAGCGAACGAGACATCACCGTCGGCGGGAGCGCCATCGTCCCCGCGGCCGTGTTCGACGGCGTCGACTACGTCGCGCTCGGGCACCTGCACGGCTTCCAGCGCCCCGTCGCCGATCGCGTCACCTACAGCGGATCGCCGGTCGCGTACTCGTTCTCCGAGGCGCGGTCGGTGAAGTCGGTCACGGTGGTCGAGCTCGCCGCCGACGGCGCGGTCGCACTCGAGCGGATCCCGACTCCGGTCGTGCGACCGCTCGCGTGCATCACCGGCACCCTCGGCTCCTTGCTCACCGATCCTTCGTGGGCCGAGTACGAACAGCACTGGCTCGCGGTCACGCTCACCGATCCCGAGCTGCCGACGGAGCCGATGGGGCGGCTGCGCGAGCGGTTCTCCGGAGTGCTCCAGCTCACCGTCGCGGCCCGGCGATCGGGCGCCGACGGCAGCTACCAGGACCGTTTCGTCGGCCTCGACGACCTCGGCATGGCGAACCGCTTCGTCGCCGACATGCGCCACCGTTCCCCGACCGAAGACGAGTCGGCGCTGTTCGAGGCGGCGTTCGAGGCCCTGCGGGTCGAGGCCGTCCGTGCCGAAGTGGGAACCGCGGGCTGATGCGACTGCACTCGCTCTCGCTCACCGCGTTCGGATCGTTCCCCGGAACCGAGACGATCGACTTCGACCGGCTGTCGGATGCCGGCCTCTTCCTCCTGCACGGGCCGACCGGCGCAGGCAAGACCACCGTGCTCGACGCGGTGGCGTTCGCGCTCTTCGGCAAGGTCCCGGGCGCGCGGCTCGCGAACGGTCTGCGGTCCCATCACGCGGCCGGCGCCACGCCCACCGAGGTGCGCCTCGAGGTCACCTTGCGGTCGCGGCGGTACCGGATCATGCGACAGCCTCGCCAACTCCTGCCGCGTCAGCGCGGGGTCGGCACGCGCGAGCACGCGGCGAAGGCGTTGGTCGAAGAGCTCGTCGACGGCGCGTGGGTGCCACGCGCGACCCGTCCGACAGAAGCCGATCCGCTGCTCCAGGAACACCTCCACATGGCCGCGGAGCAGTTCCACCAGATCGTGATGCTGCCCCAGGGCGACTTCGCCCGGTTCCTGCGGGCCAGTCCCGAGGACCGCCGTGCCGTGCTCGAGCGTCTCTTCGCGACCCAACGGTTCGCCGACGTGGAGCGGTGGCTGCGCACCCGCGCCGACACGGCCGAGTCGGCCATCGCGGGCGCGACCGAGCAGGTGGAGCGCACGCTGGTCGCGGCCGCGACGGTCGCCGGCGCGGAGCCGTACCCCGACCACGAGCCGATCTCGGGCGCGCTCGACTGGCTCCGTCGACTCCAGGTCTCGGCCGGCGACCGCTCCCGCGCCACCACGGGCGTCGAGGAGACGAGTCGGGCCGCGCTCGGCGTGGCGAAGGCGCGCCACGCGGCTGCGACCGAGGTCTGCGAACGCCAACGGCGGCACGCCACCGCCCTCCGCGAGCGCACCACGCTCACCGCCGACGTCGCCGCACAGGCCGAGCGGGTCGGCGAGCTCGAACGCGCCCGACGCGCGATGCCCGTGCTGCCGTTGCTGGCGATCGCGGCCCGCAGTCGCAAGGCCGTCGCCGCGGCCGACCGGAGGGTCCGTTCGGCCCACAACGACTTGGTCGCCGTCGCGCCCGATCTCGCCGACGCCGAACGCGTGGTGCTCGGTGCCCGCGTCGACACGGTCATCGGTCAGGTGACCGAGATCGACGGACTGCTCGACGACGAGCGCGACTTCATCGCGAGCGAGCGATCGATCGCCGACCTCGACTGCAGCGTCAAGAGCGCCGAGGTCGGCCTGACGCGCCTCACCGAACGCCGCGCCGAACTCCCTGCGCTGATCACCGAGCGGCGGCGGCAGCACCAGGAAGCGTCGGATGCCGAGCAGCGCGTCGCAACGCTCACCGCGACGCGCGCCCACGTCGGCGAGCAACTCGACGCGGCTCGACGCCGCGGCCACCTCGAGGGGCAGCTCCTCGAGCACGAAGTGCGGCTCACGGAGCTGATCGAAGCGGCCCGGCGGGGCTACGAACGTTGGCTCGGTCTCATCGCCGCCCAGACGAGCACCCAGGCGGCCCGACTGGCCGCCGATCTGGAACCGGGCACGCCCTGCCCGGTGTGCGGTGCCCACGAACATCCGAAGCTCGCGACGACCGGCGCCGAGCTCGTCTCCGACGACACCGTCGAGCGTGCCCGTCGCCGTCACGAACGGGCGGGCGCCGCCGTCACCGAGGCCAACGGGATCCGGTCGGAGCTCGCGGAGGAGCTCGCGGCGGCCCGGGCGACGATCAAGCGGGACCGTGAGGCCGCCACCCAGGCCCGGGCCCTCGCCGAGCAGGATGCCGTGCGCATCGCGAGCCAGGCCGAGGAGCAGGCCGCGGCGGTGCGGGAGGCGGCCGCGGATGAGGCGGCGACGCTCACCGCGGAGGCGACCCGGCTGCGCGACGAGACGGACGAACGGGTCAAGGAGCTGCTGGCCCGTCGGGGCGCGGAGGCCGA
>JBBQMI010000162.1:0-5279 GCA_038328825.1 Acidimicrobiia bacterium
GCGGTTCGGTTGGTCGCTCGACGTGCTGAAGAAGGTGCAGGCGTTCCACTTCAAGCTCGGTCAGGGTGCGAAGACGGGAACCGGTGGCCACCTGCCGGGCCACAAGGTCACCGGTCGCATCGCCGAGGTGCGCGGCCTCCCCGAGGGAACACCGGCGGTGTCGCCGCCGCGCTTTCCCGACTGGGACTCGATCGACGACTTCCGTCGTTTCGCCGATCTCGTACGCGAGGAATCGGGCGGTATCCCGGTCGGCGTGAAGCTCTCGGCGCAGCACATCGAGGAAGATCTCGACGCGGCGCTGCGGATCGGAGTCGACTACGTGATCCTCGACGGTCGTGGTGGGGGAACGGGCGCGGCGCCGCTGCTCTTCCGTGACCACATCTCGGTGCCGACCATTCCTGCCTTGGCGCGGGCGCGCGCCCATCTCGACCGTCGGGGGCGGCGCGACGTCACGTTGGTCGCCACCGGCGGGCTCCGCCACGCCCCCGACTTCGCCAAGGCGCTGGCCCTCGGTGCCGACGCAGTCGCCGTGGCGAACTCGGCGATCCAGGCCATCGGGTGCATGGGGATGCGCGCGTGTCACACGAACAACTGCCCCGTAGGCATTGCGACGCAACAGCCGCACCTCCGCGCCCGTCTCCCCGTCGACGAAGCCGCGCACCGCCTCGACCGCTTCCTCCGCTCGTCGGTCGACCTCATGCGGGTGCTCTCCCGAGCGTGCGGTCACGACCACCTCCGTGAGTTCTCGCCCGACGACCTCACCACGTTCGATCGTGACATGGCGCATCTGGCGGGTGTCTCGTACGGGGGCCTGACGCCGTGATCGAGTTCCACAAGGTGGCGGAGTCCGACGATCTCGACGACGGACGCGTCCGCACCGTCGTCGTCGGGACCCGCACGTTCGCGCTCACGCGCGTCGGCGATCGGTACGGCGTGCTGAGCAACCACTGTCCCCACCAGGGCGGACCGCTCGGTGAGGGGTCGATCGAGAAGGGCCTGCTCCGGTGCCCGTGGCACGGCTACGACTACGACCCGCTCACGGGCACGCCCCCGGCGGGGTTCAGCGATGCGCCCGCATGCTTCCCCGTCGAGGTCCGCACCGACGGCGTCTACGTCGGCCTCGAACCCGAACCCGACTCGGTGCGCACCGTCTCCGACGTCATGGCCGAGACGATGGTCGCGTGGGGGGTTTCCCATGTCTTCGGCATGGTCGGCCACTCGAACCTCGGCTTCGCCGACGCGCTCCGCCGCCAGGAGGAAGCGGGGAACCTCACGTTCATCGGGATCCGTCACGAGGGCGCGGCCGCGTTCGCGGCGTCGGCCTACGGCAAGCTCACCGGTCGACCGGCGGCGTGCTTCGGCATCGCGGGGCCGGGGAGCACCAACCTCCTGACGGGCCTCTACGACGCCAAGGTCGACCGCTCACCGGTGCTCGCCGTGTCGGGTCAGGTCCCGTCGAAGGTGCTCGGCCGGGGCGCGTTCCAAGACGTCGACCTCACCGCCGCGTTCGCCGACGTCGCGAGCTTCTCGAAGACGGTCCTGCCGGAGTCGGACCACGCCGAGCTCATGACACTGGCACTGAAGCACGCGCTCGTCGGCCGCAACGTCGCGCACCTCGTGCTCCCCGACGAGGTGCAGGAGCTCCCCGCCGCGGAGGGTGCATCCGCTTCCGGCCCGGTGGGTCGCGTCGCGAACGACGAGATCACACCCCCGGCGGAGTCACTCGACGCCGCGCTCGCGCTCGTCGGCGAGGCCCGTCGACCCGTGATCGTCGTCGGCCACGGCGCGCGGTTCGAGATGGACACCGTGGTGGCGCTCGCCGACGCGCTCGACGCGCCTGTGCTCACCACGTTCAAGGCCAAGGGTCTGATCTCGGACCGGCATCCCCTCGGCGCGGGCGTGCTCGGGCGCAGCGGCACGCCCGTGGCGAGCTGGTTGATGAACGAATCCGACCTGTTGCTCGTGTTCGGCGCGTCGTTCTCGAACCACACGGGGATCGCGGCGTACAAGCCGATCGTGCAGGTCGACTACGATCCGATGGCGCTCGGTCGCTTCCACCCCGTGTCCGTGCCCGTGCTCGGTCACGTCGGCGTGACCGCCCGGCTCCTCGCCGAAAGGCTCGGGGTCGAACCGTCGCAGGCGAACCACACGCGGGTCGACCAACGGCCCGACGTCGCCGAGCGATGGGCGATCTGGCGCGACGAGAAGGAACGTCGGCTCGTCGACGACCGGGGGAGCGGCGTGAACTCCGCGTCGGTGTTCGCGGCGCTCACTCGCCAGGTGCCCGACGACGCGGTGGTCACGGTCGACGTCGGCAACCACGCTTACTCGTTCGGCCGCTACTTCGAGTGCTCGCGCCAGTCGATCCTCATGTCGGGGTACCTCGGCTCGATCGGCTTCGGCTTCCCCGCGGCGATGGGCGCGTGGGCCGCCGCACCCGACCGCCCGATCGTGGCCGTCACCGGCGACGGCGGGTTCGGCCAGTACCTCGCCGAGATCACGACCGCGGTGAAGTACGGGATGAACATCACCCACGTGTTGCTCAACAACTCGTCGCTCGGCAAGATCACCAAGGAGCAACGGGCCGCCCATTTCGCGGTCTGGCAGACGTCGCTGCACAACCCCGACTTCGCCGCGTACGCCGAGCTGTGCGGCGCCAAGGGCATCCGGGTCGAGTCGGCCGACGAGCTCGACGACGCCATCGGGACCGCGCTCGCGCACGACGGACCCGCGCTCGTCGAAGTGATCACCGACCCGGAGTTGATCTGACCGCCGTGCGCGTCGCCTCCAACGAGTTCGTCGAGACCCAGCACCTCGGATCAGGAGGCTGACATGGTGGACATCGCCGCGATCGATCCACGCCAGGAGGCGCGCGAGCGTGTCGGAGGGCGCTACGACGTCCGGGTCCTCGAACCTTCGCCGCCGACGAACTCGTCGCCACCCTGGTTCGCCGACGATCCTGTGGCCGTCGACGGGATCGCGCCCGGCGCCACGCTCGTGACCCCGTTCCCGTCGGTCGGGATCACCTGGGACGAGCTCGCACGCGACGAACCCGAGCTCGCGGCGTGGTGCGCCGATCGTTGGCTCGGCGCGTGGCGACCCCTGACCGCGGTGGCGGACCCGGCGGCGTTCTCGGCGACGCGCCGGAGCTGGCATGCGTTGGCCGAGCACGTCGTCGTACCGGCTCGTCACCGCGCGAACGGAAAGATCGGCCTCCGTTACACCCGGCACGGCTTCGGCACGCCGTTCTTCGGGGCCGACGAGCAGGTCCGGATCGCGGGGGAGGTGCTCGTGGTCGTCGGAAGCGGACAGGCCACGGTGTCTCCGATCACGACGCTCGGCGACGCGGCTCGTGCCGTGGGGATCGAAGCGGGTGCGCCGATCGACCTGTTCACCCCGACCACATCGCTCGACGTCGACACTCCGCTCACGATCGACCCCACGGCGGCGCACGTTCTCGGTGAGTGGTTCGGGTTCGCGTGTTCCGTGCTCGAGGTGCTCCGGGCGGGCGCCGGGCCCGACGATGCCCCCGCTCGGGTGCAGCTCTGGCCCGAGCACTTCGACCTGTCAGTCGAGCTGGGCCCCGATTCCGCCGGTGCCCGCGGGACGTTCGGTGCGTCGCCCGGTGACGGCGCCCATCCCGAGCCGTACCTGTACGTGACGCCCTGGTCGGAGCAACCCGACGACGCGATCTGGAACGACACCGCGTTCCGCGGCGCGAGCCTGCCCCTGTCGGTGCTCGCCGACACTGATCGCGCCCGCGCGCTCGCCCTCGCGTTCTACGCGCGGGTCCAGACCGTGCTGCGCGCTCCGACGGCCTGACCGGAGCCGCCCGGATCAGAGGCCGCCTGCTCAGAGACCGCCTGCTCAGAGACCGTACGCCTCCAGGAGCCGGAGCCAGACCTCGCTCACGGTCGGAAACGAAGGAACCGCGGCGTCCATCGAAGCCTCCATCAGGGTTGCCCGGGAACGTGCCATGGTGGCAGCCATGAGCGCCGCGCCGCCGACTCCTCCTCGGGTGCCCCCTCGGATCGCCGACTACGCCCTGCTGTCGAACTGCCAGGGCAGCGCGCTGGTGAGTCTCGGGGGATCGCTCGACTGGGCCTGCCTGCCCCGGTTCGACGCGCCGGCGGTGTTCGCCCGCATCCTCGGTGAGCCCGGGGGCGCGTGGTCGATCACGCCGACGGAGCCGTTCGAGGCGTTGCGCAGCTACGTCGAAGACACGATGGTGCTGCAGACCCGGTTCCGCACCGAGGCGGGGAGCGCGCGCCTCACCGACTTCATGCCGCTCCACCCCGACGACCGCCACAACGACATCGGGCTGCGCTCACCCGCGGGCCTGTGCCGGATCATCGACGACGTCGAAGGTCGCATCAGCTTCGATGTCGAGATCGCGATCCGGCCGGAATTCGGCCTCACGACCCCGCTGGTCCGCGCCGACGGCCCCGGAATGTGGCGCACCCGGGGCGGACCGCTCGCGGTCGCACTCTCGACGAGCGCCGACCTCACCCTCGAGGGCGCAGTGTTGGTCGGTCGACTCGAGCCGGCACCGGGCGACGTGGTCACGTTCGCGCTCGAGACCCACGATCCCTGGTCCGACCAGCTGTACGCGCACAGCCTCGGCGACGTCGTGGCCGCGCGCGACGTGACCATCGGTGGCTGGCGCTCCTGGGCCGAGAAGCTCATCGGCTACGACGGCGACGACCGGTCGCTCCTCAGGAGGAGCGCCCTCGTGCTCCGGGCGCTGAACTACGCGCCCACCGGTGCGATCGTGGCCGCGCCGACCACCTCGTTGCCCGAGGAGATCGGCGGAGTCCGCAATTGGGACTACCGCTACACGTGGGTGCGCGACGCCAGCTTCACGATGGGCGCGCTGGCGGCGAGCGGCTGCGCGTTCGAGGCGTCGAAGTTCTTCGAGTTCTTCGTGGAGACCGCGGCCGGGAGCCTCGCCGAGGGTCAGGGCCTCCAGATCATGTACGGGATCCGCGGCGAGCGGTTCATCCCCGAGCAGGAGCTCACGAGCATGAGCGGCCACCGGGGGAGTCGGCCGGTGCGGGTCGGCAACGGCGCGTGGAATCAGACCCAGCTCGACGTCTACGGCGAGTTCCTCGACGCGGCGTGGCGCGTCTCCGAGCTCGGGATCGACATCGGGGCGGAGGGGTGCACGTTCGCGGCCGACATCGCCGACCGGGCGGTGTTGCGCTGGCGCGACGTCGACGAGGGGATCTGGGAGGTGCGCGGCGGCGCCGGGCACTTCCTGTACTCGAAGCTCATGAACT
>JBBQMI010000163.1:0-5256 GCA_038328825.1 Acidimicrobiia bacterium
GTGGGAGAAGAAGGGCGCGGTCATGCGCGAGATGATGGAACGGGCAAGCGATCGAGACGTCGTGCTCGTCGACGGGGTGAAGGTGCTGTATCCCGACGGGTGGGCCCTCGTGCTCCCGGATCCGGAGAACCCGGTGACCCACGTGTACGCCGAGGCCGCGAGCGAACACGGGGCCAAGCTCCGCGCGCAGGAGTACACCACCCGCATCCAGCAACTGCTCCGGTAGGAGCAGCAGCGGAGCCGGTAGTCTGCGCGGTCGTCCGACCGAGGAAAGAGGAGCGATGGAGTTCCCCGAGGGGTTGCGGTACAGCGCGGAGCACGAGTGGGTGCGCGTCGAGGGGACCCGGGCGACGGTCGGAATCACCGACTTCGCCCAGGACGCCCTCGGCGACGTGGTCTACGTGAACCTGCCCGAGTCGGGCGCGGTCGTGGCGAAGACGGCCGGTTGTGCGGAGGTCGAGTCGACCAAGTCGGTGTCCGACATCTACGCCCCGGTCTCGGGCTCCATCGTCTCGGTGAACGCCGCGCTCGACGCCGCGCCCGAGCAGATCAACCAGGACCCGTACGGTGCGGGGTGGTTGTTCACGGTGGAGATGACCGATCCGGCCGAGCTCGAGGCCCTGATGGACGCGGGGGCCTACCGAACACTGGTCGAAGAGGGCTGAACCTCCTCTAGAGGTCGAGGGGCTAGCCTGTCCGCATGAACTGCCGCAAGTGCGGCCACGGCAACGAGCCGGGAGCCCGCTTCTGCTCGTCGTGTGGAACGTTGCTCGATGGCGACGAGGTCACGGCGGGTGTCCCCGCGGTCACGGCCGACGAGGGTGCCGAAGCGGTGGTCGCGGCGCTCGCGGGGCTCCCCGACGGCGCGGCCGTGCTCGTGGTCCGGCGCGGTCCCAATGCCGGCAGCGTCTTCGCGGTCGACGCGGGCGAGGTGGCCGCCGGTCGCCACCCCGACTCGGAGATCTTCCTCGACGACATCACGGTGTCGCGGCGCCACGCCCTCGTGACCCGTACCGACGACCGCTTCGAGCTGCGCGACGCCGGATCGCTCAACGGCACCTACGTGAACCACGAGCGCGTCGACGCCACTGAGCTCCACAGCGGCGACGAGATCCAGATCGGCCGTTTCGTGCTGACCTTCCACACTGCGACCCAAGGTGCGACATGAGCGTCGAAGCGGGGAACCAGCACCATTCGATCGGCGACGTGCTCGGGATGCTGCGCGAGGAGTTCCCCGACATCACGATCTCGAAGATCCGGTTCCTCGAGAGCCAGGGTCTCATCGATCCCGAGCGCACGCCGTCGGGTTACCGCAAGTTCTACGACGCCGACGTCGCGCGCCTGCGCTGGATCCTGCACCAGCAGAAGGAGCACTTCCTCCCGTTGAAGGTCATCAAGGGCCGTCTCGAACAGCTGGAGCTCGGTGGTGGTGTGCTCACCGACTTCACCGACATCGACGCCGGGGGAGAGCCCGTGGCCGAACCGGAACCAGAACCGGAACCCGAGGTCACGCCCGAGAAGCCGAAGGCGAAGCGGCGGACCCGCAAGAAGGCCGCAGCCGCGCCCACGTTGCCGCTCGACGACGGCCGGGCCGACGATCTCGCCCCGGACCCGAGCGGCGTGAGCCTCACCCGCGAGGAGCTGGCCAAGGCGGCCGGTCTCACCGACGCGGAGATCACCGAGCTCGAGTCGTTCGGCCTGCTCATCCCGGCGATGGAGGCCGGTGGGAGAGTGCTGTTCGACGAAGACGGCCTGGCCGTCGCGCGGCTCGCTGCCGGCTTCGCGAAGCACGGGATCGAGGCGCGGCACCTCCGGATGTACCGGAGCTTCGCCGAACGGGAGGCGATGCTCTACCAGCAGGCGCTGCTCTCGGTCCTGCGGCAACGCAACCCCGAGGCGCGCGCCCGTGCGCAGGAAGAGCTCGCGGAGCTCGCGAAGCTCGGTCGCGGGTTGCGCACCGCGTACCTCCGACAGGCCGCGCGCGAGCTCCTCGCGGAGTGAGCCCGTCGACGATCCTCGACCCGCGCGCGATCGCCGACCACGTCGCCAGGCTCGGGAACGAGATCGCGCGTGACCATCCCGACGGCGTGGTGCTCGTGGGTGTCCTCAAGGGCGCACTGATCTTTCTCGCGGATCTCGCGCGCGCGGTACCCGACGTGCCCGTCGCGCTGGACTTCATCGCGATCTCCCGCTACGCGCCCGACTCGGGACGGGTGCGGATCACCCAGGACCTCGTGGACGACGTCACCGGTCTCGACGTCGTGCTCGTGGAGGGTCTCGTCGACACGGGTCTGACGCTCGCGTACCTCGTCCGTCTGCTCGAGGAGCGCGGCGCGCGGCGGGTGCGCATCTGCGCGTTGCTCGACCGCCCGGCGCGGCGGATCGTGCCGCTCGAGGTGCAGTACCGGGGCATCGAGATCCCCGACGTCTACGTGCTGGGCTACGGCCTGCACCACGCCGATCTCTACCGGAACCTCGCGGCGGTCTACCAGGCCGATCGCCGGGTCGTCGCCGAGAACCCGGCGGCGTACGTCGCCGAGCTCTACAGAACACCGTCGGCGTGAAGCGGATCGGCATCCGGGACGCCCGGTGGTAAGCTGGGGTTTTGGCGGAGGCCGTCTCCACGTCCGTGACGGCTGCCGAGAGGATCATGTGATGATTCGTGTCTCGCTCGTGGGCGTGCGCCTCGAGGTCCCCACGAATCAGCCGATCGTGCTCCTCCGCGAGGAAGAGGGCCAGCGGTACCTGCCGATCTTCATCGGCCCGCCGGAGGCCACGGCGATCGTGTACGCGCTGCAGGGGATGGAAACGCCCCGGCCCATGACCCACGACCTCTTCCGCACGGTGCTCGACGACTCGTCGGTCGCACTGCAGCAGGTGACCATCACCGAGCTGCACGACGGCACCTTCTACGCCGAGCTCGAGCTGCTCCAGGGCGAGAAGATCTCACGGATCTCGGCCCGACCGTCCGATGCCATCGCCCTCGCGGTCCGCTACGCGGAGCAGGTGCCGATCTTCGTCGACGAGGCCGTGATGGACGAAGCCGGTGTGCTCTTCGACGGCGACGACGAAGAACAACAGGTCGAGATGTTCCGAGAGTTCCTCGACGGGGTCTCACCCCAAGATTTCGCGCAGTAGCCCGTCGGCGCCCCGATCGTCGGTGGACTTCGCTGACCTGCGCCGTTGGCGGCAACCCTCGACCCGGCATCGAGAGCTCGCACGACCCTCGACCCGAGCTTCACGTTGACCTGAACCTGGGCCTCCGGTATACCGTGACAGGCCGGTAGTTACGCAGATGTGGTTCTCGCGGACCGGCTGGTCTGGAGTACCGGAGCACATGAGCAATCGATCCAGCGACGCCCCACGATCCGACGAACCCGCACCTCGCGTCGAGGCGGCCCTGGATCCGCCGAAGCTCGCGCAAGGCACGCTCCCGCCCGTCGGCGGCGGCGATCCCGAGTGGGAAGAGATCGGGTACCGCGGTCCGCAGGTGTGTCGGATCGTCGGGATCTCGTACCGCCAGCTCGACTACTGGGCCCGCACCGACCTCCTCACGCCGTCGCTCGCCGAGGCGGCGGGGAGCGGTACCCAGCGGCGTTACTCGTACCGCGACCTCGTCGCGTTGAAGGTGATCAAGAGTCTGCTCGACGCCGGCATCGCGCTGAAGACCGCTCGCGTTGCGATCGGCTACCTGCGCGACCGTCTCGGCGGCGACCTTGCGACCGCGAGCCTCGTGCTCGACGGTTCGCGTTCGGTGCTCGCGTTCACCGGCGACGACATCGTCGACCTCGTGCGCCACGGCCAGGGTGTGCTCAACATCGTCCCGCTCGGGCCCGTCGTGGCCGAGCTCGATGCCAGCATCCACGACCTCGATACCGGCACCGACGCAGCGACCGACGCGAAGCCCGCGCCGACGCGTCGGCGCAAGGCGGCCGGAGGAGACTGACCATCAGCGGCGAAGAACATCTCCCGCACGAGCACACGCGGTTCGCGCACAACTCCGAGCGTCAGTTCGCCAAGCTGCTCGACTTCTACGGCATCGAGTGGGACTACGAGCCGCGCACGTTCACGCTCGAGTCGGATCGGGACGGCAACCCCGTGCAGGCGTTCACGCCCGACTTCTACCTCCCGGCGTACGACCTCTACATCGAGATCACGACGCTCAACCAGCGGTTGGTCACGAAGAAGAACCGCAAGGCGCGTCGCCTCCAGGAGGTGTACCCCGATGTGCGCGTGAAGGTGCTGTACCAGCGCGACTACCTGCACCTCCTCGTGAAGTACGGGCTCGAGGCCCCGTCGCAGCTGAGCGAACGACTCGGTACCGGGGAACCGCTGCGGCTCGAACCCGACCCGCAGCCGCTCGAGCCGCCGGGTCGTTCGCGCGAATCGGCCTGATCCTGTGTCCGACTCCGACGCACTGCGGTACAGCCCGCTCGACGCCGACCACCGTGCCCTCGGTGCGCGCATGGTGCCCTTCGGTGGCTGGGACATGCCGATCCAGTACGAAGGGGTGCTCGAGGAGCACCGGGCGTGTCGCGACCACGCCGTCGTGTTCGACGTGTCGCACCTCGGATCGCTGCGGGTGCAGGGCAGCGGCGCGTTCGACCTGCTGCAGGAGACCCTGACCAACGACCTGCGCCGCATCGCGGTCGGGCGCGCGCAGTACACCCATCTGCTCGATCCCGACGACGCGCACGTCGTCGACGACATCATCGTCTGGTGGGTGGGCGACGACGACTTCGTCGTGATGCCGAACGCGTCGAACACCGAACGCATCGCGTCGGCGTTCGGAGAAGGAGAAGAAGCAGAGCCGGCGGACGGCTCCCGCGTGACGCCAACCGGTGAGCAATCGAGCCGGCGCAGCGGATTCGACCATCAGATCGAAGACATCACCGCGAGTCGGGTGGTGCTCGCGGTGCAGGGTCCCGAAGCGCGGGCCCGGCTGCGCACGATTGCGCCCGACGCGGAATCGGTCGGGCGCTTCGCAGTGCAACCGTTCTCGTGGAACGGCGCCGAGGGCTTCGTCGCGGGCACCGGCTACACCGGCGAGAGCGGAGTGGAGCTGCACGTGCCGGCCGAGGTCGCGTCCTCGTGCTGGGCCGCGCTCCTCGAGGCCGGGATCACGCCTGCAGGGCTCGGGGCGCGCGACACGCTGCGGCTCGAGGCCGGACTCCCGCTCCACGGACACGAACTGGGGGAGGGGATCACGCCGCTTCAATCGCAAAGTACAATATCGTAATCATCTTTTTTAAATTT
>JBBQMI010000164.1:0-5253 GCA_038328825.1 Acidimicrobiia bacterium
AAGAAGCACAGGGCGAGCGCGAGCGCGAGCGTGTAGGAGAACTCCCCCGCCAGGTTGCTCCGCAGGGTCCCGCCCATGATCCCCTGGTTGAACGCGATCGTGGTCGCTTCCGCGGACGTCCCGGGGGCACCCTTGAAGAAGAGGAACGCGACCATCGCCGGCGCGCACAAGGTGGCCGTGACGCGGCGGAGCCCGAGGCCGCGCGCGCACGCGTACGCAGCCGCGGGAAGAGCGACCGGCCCGATCGCGGTGACGAGCTTGAACGCGACGTTGTACGGCAGCACGAGGTCGAGCGCAACGGTGAGCAGCGCGGGGATCGGGAAGTAGAACTGGCCCGCGGGAAAGCCGGCGTACCAGTCCTGCGACCAGCCGGCGACCCGCCAGTGCGGGAGGAGGTGGTCGCGCAGGTAGGCGGGGAACCACACGTGGGCGGCCATGTCGCCGCCGTTCGCGGTGGTGTTCCGGAGCAGCAGGTCGGGTCGCAGTTGCCAGAGCACGTACCCGCAGCACGCCACGACGGCCAGACCGAGGATGAACGGGGTGAGCGTCTCCACCACACCCTGACCCCGGAACGGTGGTTCCTCGCCCCCGAGGGGCGGTTGCTCCGGCCCGACCGGCGGCTCAGCCTCGAACCGGTCGTCGGCGTCGACGGGTCTCGGCTCGTCGACGCCAGGAGTGAGATCGACGGGCATCGGGTCAGCTTGCCAGTCGACAGCGGCCCCGCGGTGGCGCGCCGCGGTGACGCGCGGCGGCCGTTTGGACGCGACTCGGCCGGGGCTCCCGGTACGCCGCGCCGACCCGGGGGCCGATGCGGGGCGCCATCACCCCGGCCGGGCTCGCCCTACGTCGCGAGTTGCAGTCGAACGAGTCGACCCCGCAGGGCGATGTGTCGCCGTGCTCGGGTCAGTGCGCCCGGGCCCGGTCCAACACGTGCGACAGGGTCAGCGAACCGCCGGCCCCTTCCCATCCTTGGCTCTCACACTTGCCGCAGCGACGGAACATGAGCTCCTCGCCACCGACCGTCATCCTGATCTCGACCAGCTCCCGCTTGCCGCATGTGCTGCACCGCATCCCGGTCTCCCCGTCTTGGTGGGCCTTGCCAGCCTCTGGCTCCGTTCCCAGGTTCGTCCATCGGGAGCGGGGCCGAGATCCTGGAGGATGATGGGAGGATGATCCGGCGTCTTGGCTGGTCAGGAGGTCGCAGCGGAGGCGCCGACATGAACAGCGGGACGAGAACGACTGAGCGATCGAGGCGTCGCAGCGGAGCCCGACCATCAGGCAGATCAGAGAGTCGGTCGCGTCAGCGGGTCGCGATGACGACGGCGACGATCTGGAGGGTGGTCAGCAGGTTGAACCCGGCGTGGAAGAAGATCGATCGTGAGAGCTCGCCCGTGCGGACCGCGAGCACCGCAGAGATGACCCCCACCGCGGCGAGGGCCGGGAGCGCGACGTAGGCACCGGGATCGAGCAGCACGTGGGCGAGTCCGAACACGACCCCGCTCACGAAGATCGCCCACACCGGTGACATCTTGCGGAGCAACGACCGCAGCAGGAGCCCGCGGTACACCAGCTCCTCCATGACCGGCGCGACGACCACGACCCCGATCGCGAACAGGATCTGCACGCTCCCGTGCGACTTCTCGAACTGCTTCACGACCTCCTGGCCCGAACCGTCTCCCGCGAGGACGCTGATCGGGATGAGCAGCAGCGTCAGGCCGAGGCTGGTCCCGAGGCCGACGAGGACCCACACCGCGTCGCGTGCCCGGACGACGAAGCCGAAGTCGGCGGCCAGGCTGCCCCGGCCCTTCCGGCGGGAGATGAGCTCGAGGAACCCGAGCGTGGCGGCGGATTGCCCGAGGAGCGAGGCGACGAGCCCCGCGACCGGGACCTTGCCGTTCTCCGTGGCGAACGGGACCACGGCGATGGTCGCCCCGGCGATCCCCACGACCCAGGCGAGGACGAAGTCGCCGAGGCCCCAGCGGACCGGTGAACGGGTCGCGCCGCCACCGGGAATGCGCCATCCGGGCGCGTCGTTCCCTTCCTTCACGGGAGCTGACGACGGGGTGGCGACGACATCCGCAGCAGCGTAACGGGGGTCGTCTCCCGTTCCGACACCACCACCCACCCCGATACTGCGGAACCCGAGGGCTACGCGACAGACCGCGGGCTCTACCATTGGGCCCACGACCGGCGGCGCGTCGGTCGGCCGAGCATTCAGGAGTGTCATCTCCGTGCCGACGATCTCCAGGCGATGAGCCGCCGACCGAACGACGTCCGACCGCCGAGCGGGCCCCGACCGAGCGGGCCTCCTCCCTCGTCGTCCTCTTCCTTCCCGCGGTGGCTGCCGTGGGTGGTGCTCGCCGCGCTGGCGGCCGTGCTGCTGCTCACGAGCCTCGGTGGCGGCGGCTCCGAGAAGGCGTCGCTCAGCTACAGCGAGTTCACGCAGGCGGTGAAGGACGGCAAGGTCAAGAAGGTCGACTTCGACAAGGACAACGGCAAGATCAGCGGCACCTTCAAGCAGCCGGCGAAGGGCAAGACCGACTTCACGAGCTCCGGGCCGAAAGACGACCTGCCCGCCAGCACGCTCGCGGCGATGCAGAAGCAGAACGTCGACTTCAACTACACCCAGCAGGGCTCGAACATCTTCGCCGAGCTCCTCCCGCTCCTGATCCCGGTCGTCCTGATCATCGGCTTCTTCGTGTGGATGAACCGACGCGCGCAGGGGCAGATGGGCGCGGTCATGAACATCGGCAAGAGCCGGGCGAAGGTCTACAACACCGAGAAGCCCAAGACGACGTTCGCCGACGTCGCCGGCTACGGGCCGGTGAAGGAGGAGATCACCGAGGTGGTCGACTTCCTGAAGAACCCGGGCAAGTTCTCGGAGATCGGTGCGCGCATCCCGAAGGGCGTCCTGCTCGTGGGACCGCCGGGAACGGGCAAGACGCTCATCGCCCGGGCGGTGGCCGGCGAGGCGGGCGTGCCCTTCGTGTCGGTGACCGGCTCCGACTTCATGGAGATGTTCGTCGGCGTCGGTGCCGCCCGCGTGCGTGACCTCTTCCAGACGGCGCGCAAGCAGGCGCCCGCGATCATCTTCGTCGACGAGATCGACTCCATCGGCCGCAAGCGCGGCGCGGGGCTCGGTGGCGGTCACGACGAGCGCGAGCAGACGCTGAACCAGATGCTCGCCGAGATGGACGGCTTCGAGGCCACCGAGGGCATCGTGATGATGGCGGCAACCAACCGCCCCGACGTCCTCGACCCCGCCCTCCTGCGCCCGGGGCGGTTCGACCGTCAGATCATGGTCCCCCTCCCCACCCAGGACGAGCGGGTCTCGATCCTCAAGGTGCACTTCCGCGACAAGAAGATCTCCGGCGACGTCGACCTCGACGTCGTCGCCCGTGGCACGCCCGGCATGAGCGGTGCCGACCTCGCGGGACTCGTGAACGAGGCCGCGCTCTTCGCGGTCCGCCGCGGTGAGAACGAGGTGCACGCCCGCGACTTCGACGACGCGCGTGACCGGGTGCTCATGGGCCTCAAGCGTGAGTCGATGGTGCTCACCGAGGAGGAGAAGGAAGTCGTGGCGTACCACGAGGGCGGCCACGCCACGCTCGCGTACGTCCTCGAGCACGCAGACCCCGTGCACAAGGTCACGATCCTCCCGACGGGCATGGCGCTGGGTGTCACCCAGCAGCTCCCGATCGAGGAGCGCCACATCTACCTCAAGGAGTACATCACCGACTCGCTCGTCGTGCGGCTCGGTGGGCGCATCGCGGAGGAGCTGATCTACGGCCACCTCTCGACCGGCGCGCAGAACGACCTCGTCGGCTGCACCGAGCTGGCCCGCAAGATGGTGCGGGAGTGGGGCATGTCGAAGCGCATCGGTCCGATGGCGTGGGGTTCGCAGGGCGCGGTGTTCCTCGGTGAGGACCTCGTGCACACCCGCGACTACTCCGACGAGACCGCGCGTGTGATCGACGAAGAGGTCGAGTTCATCCTCCGCGAGGAGGAGGACCGCACCCGCCGGGTGCTCACCGAGTACCGGCCCGGCCTCGAAGCGGTCGCGCACGCGTTGCTCGAGCACGAGACGCTCGAGGGGGCCGAGGTCGGTCGCCTCATCGACGAGGCCATGGGACGCAAGGTCGGCGGGCCGCGCATGGTCACCCGCGCCGACGGCACCGAGGTCGAGGCCACCGACGACGAAGCCGACAGCGACATCCTCGAGGACCCCGACATGTTCGCTCCCCTCCCGTCGGAATTCCGCTCGGAGTAGGAGTCAGTCTCCGGGCGCGCGCAGCTCGGCGAGCGCGGCCCAGATGTCGGTGGCCGAGGTCGGGCCGACGAACGCGGCCTTCACCACGCCCTCGTCGTCGGCCACGACCACCATCGGCACCGCGGAGATGTCGTAGCGATCGTGGAGCTCCCGGTCTTCCTGGTACGTGATCTCGGCGACGGCGACCTGCGGCGAGTCGAGCGGGGCGATCTTCGCGGCGAGATCGGGACACGAACCGCACGTCGTCGAGCTGAAGAGCGCCACGAGCCACGGCGCCTCGGGCCGGGGGAAGTCGTCACGACGGAGCTGACGCGGCGTCGGGAACGAGTCGACCGGTGGACCCTCCGGCTGACGTCGTCGCACGAGGGCGGCGACACCGATCGCGACGAGCGCGATCACCGCGGCGATGATCGCCCGGGTGATCACCGGCTGTCGCCCGACGCCGCCCGACCGGGGATGCCGGGACTCACGGTGATGCCCGCGGCCCCGACGCTCTGGCGGGCTGCCGAGACCGGCTGCGACGCATCGATCACGACCCCGGCGTCGGTGGCCACACCGAGGGCCGCGAGGTCGAACACCGTCCTTCGGCCCGACGCGACCCGAGCGGTGCGCCCGGCGTCCTTGTCGGTGCCGGCGCCGATCACGTGCAGCGTGACGCGCGCCGGATCGGGTCCGGGATTCGCGACCACGATCGAGTCGGCCGAGTCGGCGGCGACCCGGCCGGTCGCGAACGCCCAACGACGCGCCGTCGACGGGATCCCGAGCGAGGTCGCCAGACCGGTCGGTGGGCGCCCGAGCGTCTGCTCGGCCACGACGGGTTGGCCGTGGGCATCGACGTCGACCCAGGCGCCGAGGCCCGTGGGGACGCGCGCGCCCACGTCGACCGCGACGGCCGCGCGGCTCGGCACGACGACGACCTGCGGGGCGAGCGTCGCGTCGCCGTCGAGGCGGATCGCCACCCTGACCTGGGCCGGGCTCGCACC
>JBBQMI010000165.1:0-5240 GCA_038328825.1 Acidimicrobiia bacterium
CACGGACGGTGTGTGGTAGTTCTCCGTGTAGTTCTCGAGGGACACCTTCCAGTTGAACGCGCGGTCCCATCGATCACGCGTGACGAGCTCCATGTCGTCGACCGCGTACGGCTCGAGACTGCCGAGCGGCCCGGAGTTGAAGTCGGGCGCGTCGGGATCAGCCAGTATGTGGCAAGTTGGTCGGATCGGCGAGAGGGACCGGGGAGCGGCAGTGCAACAGGACGCGATCGTCATCGGGGGCGGCCACAACGCACTGGTCCCCGCGGCGTACCTGTCGCGGGCCGGGCTGAAGCCGTTCGTGCTCGAGGCGCGCGGCGCGACGGGCGGCGCGTCGAGCACCGAGACTCCGTTCGGCGACGAGTTCAAGATCACGACGCTGTCCCACGTCGTGAGCCTGATGCCCCCGACGATCATCCGCGATCTCGACCTCGAGCGCTACGGCTACAGGGTGCACCCGATGGGGCCGGGCTACATCCCGTTCCGGGTACGAACGTGCAGGAGCACCACGGCGGCTCGATCGAGCTCTGCCCGTCGGTCGCGTACCTCGAGCGCGCTTCATCGACGCCCGCGAGGGTCGCCCGGCTGCACAACCCTTCTCCGACGGCTGCATCCCGTCGGTCTTCGATCGAACGCTGTGGCCCGTGGGCACCCACGTCATGTCGTTGTTCACGCAGTGGGTCCCCGAGACGTGGTCGCAGGAGCCGCACACCGAGAAGCTCGATGCGTACGCCGACCGCGCCGTCGACGGGTACACGGAGGTCGCGCCGAACTTCAAGCAGTCGATCATCCATCGCCAGGTGATCGGGCCCTGGGAGATGGAGCACCTGTACGGCCTCATCGACGCAACATCTTCCACGGCGAGCTCTCGCCCGACCAGCTGATCCACATGCTTCCCGCACCGGGCTACGCCGACTACACGCGCGCCGATCGACGGCTGCACCAGTGCGGCTCGGCGACGCACGCGGGTGGCGGCGTGACCGGGATCCCTGCGTACCCGTGCGCGAAGCGGATCCTGAGCGACAAGAAGCGGCAGGATCTCAAAGCCAGGTGGAGGTTTGGCCGATGACCGGATCTTCCGCGGGGGCGCCGTTCTCGGTCGCGGAGCTCGCCGGGGTGCTCGATCCCGACGCCAGCGGCAGCATGTTGCCGGCCCGTGCGTACACGGCCGACGACGTGCTCGCGTTCGAAGAGGAGCACTTCTTCCGGGGCGGCTGGGTGAGCGCGGGTCGCAGCGCCGATCTCGCGCAGGCCGGAGCGCGCCGGGCGGTCCGCGCCGCCGGTGACTCGCTGCTCCTCGTGCGTGGCAACGACGGACTCCTGCGCGCGTTCTACAACGTGTGCGCGCACCGAGGGAGTGAACTGCTGCCGTGTGGCACGCACGCGCACCGGGACAAGATCCACTGTCCGTACCACGCGTGGACGTACGCGCTCGACGGCTCGCTCGCGTCGACGCCGCGCTACGAACCGCCGGCCGGGTTCGACCGCTCCGAGCACGGGCTCACTGCCGTGCGGGCGGAGGAGTGGCACGGCTGGGCGATGGTGAACCTGTCGGGAGACGCGCCCCCGCTCGCCGACCACCTCGGCGACTTCGAAAGCGTGCTCGCCCCGTACGGCGCTGAGCACCTCGTCGCGGCCGCGCGTCACGACTACACGATGCAGGCGAACTGGAAGCTCGCGGCCGAGAACTACCAGGAGTGCTTCCACTGCTCGCTCATCCACCCCGAGCTGTGCCGGGTGAGCGCGCCCGAGAGCGGATCGAACTACGACCTCGCCGGCGCGTGGATCGGCGGCACGATGGAGCTCGCGGCGAACGCCGAGACGATGTCGATGTCGGGGGAGAGCGACGGCGTCCGTCTCCCCGGCCTCGACGACGCGCAGGCGCGTGAGGTCGTCTACGTCGGGCTCTTCCCGAACTTCCTGCTGAGCCTCCACCCCGACTACGTGATGACCCACCGCATCGAGCCCGTGTCACCCGGGGTGAGCGAGGTCGAGTGCGAGTGGCTCTTCGCGCCGGAAGCGGTTGCGAGGCCCGACTTCGAGCCGGCCTACGCGGTCGATTTCTGGGACGTGACGAACCGCCAGGACTGGACCGCGTGCGAGAACGTGCAGAAGGGCCTGGCGTCGCGGGGCTTCCGGCCCGGGCCGTTCGGCCTCGACGAGGATGCCGTCCAACGCTTCACCTCGATGGTGGCGCGTGGATACCTCGGCCGACCGCTCGATGCACCGGTGCGTCTCCACGACGAGGGTGTGCGGTCGCACGAGGGGAGCGCCGGATGATGACCGCAGTCGGTCCGAACCCAGACCTGCTCGCCCCCCATCGGCTCGTCGCGGCGGAAGAAGCGGCGTTCCTGGAGCGCCTGCCCGAGTCCCGGCGGCTGCTCGAGGAGGCGACCGCGCTGGCGGGAGGCGTCGTGTCGAACTCGCAGATGGCGTCACCGCAGGCGGTGTGGATCAGCCACGGCAAGGGCTCGCACGTCGAGTTCACCGAGGTGCTCGGCCCGCCCCACATCGAGGAGCGGGTCGGCCTCACCGGCGGCCACATCTTCCAAGGCGAGTGCACGCCGGATCAGATGTGAGAGCACCGGTTCACCCCGCGCGCCCCCGCGCCCGGCGTCTACCTCTGCGGCGCGGCCACCCATCCCGCCGACAGCATGATCGCCCTCAACGGCCGTAACGCTGCCGAGGCCGTCCTCCACGACCTCGACGACGACTGACCCCACTCCACCTGCATCCTCCGACGATGGCAGCATCAGGTCCGGAATCCGGACCTCACGCTGCCAACGTACGAAGCTGACGGGCGGCGACGACCTGCTTCACGACGTACTCGGGTTCCGCGACGAGCTTGCGCCACGAGAAGTGCAGGACGAGCCAGCCGGCTGTGCCGAGCTCGGTCCTCCGAGCGAGGTCGCTTTCCCACGACGAGCGGCCCGCGTGCCAGCGGTAGCTGTCGGCCTCGATCGCGATCATGAGGTCCGGGTACGCGAGGTCCGGCCGGGCGACGCGTCCGTCGAGGCGGATCTCGTACTGCCTCGTCGCGCGGGGGAGCCCGACGCGTTCGAGCATGGCCGCGAGTCGCCGTTCGAAGCGTGAGGCGTGCGGGCGCTGCCCGTCCATCCGTTCGCCGAGGAGCTCCACGAGCGTGCCGACTCCGCGCCGGCCCCGCCGACCCAGACCGTCGACGCAGTCGAGCACCCGATCGGCACGAGTGAGTCCCTGCACGAGCGCGCTGTCGAGCGCGGTTGCCAGCACGTCAGGGCGGAGTATGGATGCGAGCTGGACGAGCGTGAGGTTCACCGCGGCGACCGGGATCCCGTCGACCCGCTTGCCGTGGCGTGGCTCGAGCTGCACCGCACGGTGCACACGGATGCCCGAGCGCTGTGGAGCCTGACGACGCGGGACCGTCACGTCGATAGCGCCTTCCTCGATGCCGTCGAGCCGCCAGAGCGCGCCCGCCGCCCGGTGCGAGGCCATCGCCGACTCCCCGGCCCACAGCACGGCCGCGAGCAGCTCGCTCCGCCACGTCACCGGTGCGCCTGGGGCGCGGAGGACTCGTGGATGCCGGGGGACGAGGATCCCCGAGACGCGGCGACGCTGCAACGCCGAGTGCGTCAGCCCCGCGTCGAGTGCTTCCTGGCGAGCGACGATGCCGTGCTGTTCGGCCGCTCGCCGCATGACTTCCTTGTCATCACACATGCCCGAAGTGAAGCAGTCGACTGGGACATCTTCGGACGATGGCAGCCGCAGGTCCGGATTCCGGACCTCATGCTGCCAACGTCCGGCTTCAGAGGGTCGGGGGTGCGACGGGGTTGCCGTCGCGGAGGACGACGTACTGACGGTCGGGTGCTTCGCAGGGGATGCGCTCGAGGGGTCCGCCGCGGTCGGGGTCGCCGCGGAGGGCCGCGGCTCCGTCGGGCGCGTATTGGAGGATGTAGGCCTTGCGGACCGCGTCGGTGGTGTTGGGTCCGGTGAGGTGGGGTGTGAGCGACGAGAACACGACCATCCCGCCGGCAGAGACCTCGGCCGCGACGGCATCGGGTCGATCGGAGAAGCACTCGAAGCCGAGGGGGTCGACGAACTCGTGGCGGAGCGTTCCCGACCGGTGGATGCCGGGGGCGACCTGCGGGCAACCGTTGGCGAGCGTCGCGTCGGTGAGCGCGACCCACAACGTGAGGTACTCCTGCGGTTCTACGAACGTGTAGCCGTTGTCCTGGTGCCAGGGGAACCGGCGGGGCTTCTCCGGCTTCTTGTACACCGCCTGGTCCCAGTAGAGCCGGACGTCGGGTCCGATCAGGTCGGCGCACACGTCGAGGAAACCCGGATGCGCCGACAACGAGCGCAGCCGGGCGGACCGGCTCACGAGGTGCGGACTGAAGGTGAGCGCGCCGCTCTCGGAGATGGTGAACCGGTCGCCGTCGAGCGAGCGCAGGAACGCGTCGGTCTGGCGCTCGATGGAGTCGATCTCGTCGACGATGTCGGCGAGCTCCGAGACATCGAGGACCCGGTCGACGACGACGTAGCCTTCGCGGTCGAACTGCTCGACCTGTTCGTCGGTCAACACGCGGAACGGTCCTTCGTGGTCACGCCATCGAAAAGACCGGTTCCACGGGTGCAACGCGAGGGTGGCGGGATCCGACATCCGGGTCACGACGATAGCCGGGTGGCAAGATCTCCGACGTGGCCGACAACCCCTCGATCCGGCGACTCGCGTCCCGCGAAGCCTTCATGGAGAAGATGCGCGCGGGCGACAGCTACAGCGTGCTCCTCGTCGGGATCGTCGGCGTCTACGCGCTGATGGCGGTGCTCGACAACAACCAGTGGTCGCGCACCGTCGAGGGGGCGGCGTTCGGGGGGATCCTGCTCCTCGCGCTCCACACGTCGCACGTCCGGGGTCGGCTCATCAGGATCGCGGCGGTCGTGGTCGCCTGCTGGATCCTCTTCAACATCGCCCAGTCGATCTTCGGCGAGGTGGCCCAGGGCGCCGGGTACGCGATGACGGTGCTCATCGTGCTCTCGCCCGTCGTCGTCCTGAGCCGCATCATGCGCCACCCGAGGGTGAACGCGGAGACGATCATGGGCGCGGTGTGCGCGTACCTGTTGATCGGGATCGCGTTCGCGTCGCTCTACGGCCTGCTCGACCGGCTCGACACCGAGTACTTCTTCGCGCAGGGCCAGACGACCGACCCGGTGAAGTACCTGTACTTCAGCTTCATCGTGCTCACGACCGTCGGCTTCGGCGACCT
>JBBQMI010000166.1:0-5238 GCA_038328825.1 Acidimicrobiia bacterium
ACCGATCGACGCGGCCGCGAGCGGCTCCCAGTCGAACGACGCGAACACCTCTTCGACGGGTCGACCCAGCTCCTCCTCGACCACGGTCCGGATGCCCTCGGCCGACTCCGGTGCGACCCCCGACTGCAGCTCGGTGAGCTCGGCGATCAGGGGCGCGGGAAGCAGGTCACCCCGGGTCGACGCGACCTGACCGAGCTTCACGAACATCCCGCCACACTCCTCGAGCGTGGCCCGCAGGCACGGCCCGAACGCGGGATCGGCGATGCCCGCGACCGACGCGAACCGCCGGTGCAGGAGGCCCTGACGCTTCGCGATCCTCAGCACCTGCCGGAACCGCAGCGGCGGCGCGAGCGCACGCCGGACGCGCTGGACCGGGTGCGGGAGGTGCGGGAGCCGCCCGAGACGGTCCTCGCGGGTCCGACGGGCCGGGCTCGCGACGAACTCCCACGCGATCGCCAGCCCCATCGTCGCGATGATCGAGAACCCACCCACGCGGATGGCCAGGTCGAGCTCCGACGGATCGCGGCCCTGGAACGACACCGCCGCGAGGAGCACACCGAGGACGATCCCGAGCACGCCGGTGATCGCGCTGCGGAGCGCGCTGCGCCGGATACCGAGCAGTCGCGACGCGAGCCACGAGAGGATCACGACCGGAACGGCGATCGCGATGAGCTCGAAGATGTCGTCGACGACGATGTCGATCACGTCGGCCTCCGCTCACCGCTGCACCGGATCATGATGACTGGCTCCCTCGTCCTCCCTCGTCTCGGTGTGCTCATGGGTCACGCCGTTCGACGATCACGGCGCCGATGACGAGGAACGCAGCCGTCCACGCTGCGTACACCGCCAGCGCGACGAACCACGGCGACAACCCGCTGTTCCCTCCGTTGCTCGGGATCGATGCGAACGAGGCGGTGAACGGGAGCACGGAACCGACGTCTTCCGACACGAACACGGTGACGAGCGACTCGAGGACGAACATGTCGAGCAGCACCGCGGTGATCCCGAGGGCGGGGTTGCGGGTGATCGCACCGACGCCGATTCCGAAGCCGACCGACAGCCCGGCCACGAGCACGTAGCCCGTGACCGTCTCGGCCAGGCGTGCGTCGAACGGGATCGACCGTCCGTCGCCGTTGAGCACGATGCTCGCCACGAGGAACGATCCCGCGACGGCAACCAGCGCGGTCACGAGACCGACACTCACCCCGAAGAGGGTCTTCGCCAGCAGGAGCCGCCGGCGATCCGGGACCGCGGTGAACGTCGCGCGGATGGTGCCGAACCGGTACTCCTGCGCGATGAACTGGATCCCGAGGACGAGCAGCAGGACGAACACGAACGTGGAGCTCACCGCCAGGGTCTCGACGGGGCGTCGACCTTCGATCGAACCGGCCGCGATCCCCGAGATGAGCAGCGCGAGCGCGATCGCGACACCGACCATGACCCATGTGCTCCGCACGGAACGGAACTTGATCCACTCCCCCCGCAGCAGGTCGGTCACGGCCCCGTCTCCCCCGCCCGGAACTCCTGGGTCTCGGACGTGAGTCGGAGGAACGCGTCTTCGAGCGACGGCTCACGGGGCGTCAACTCGTGGAGCACGATGCCGTGCGCGGCGGCGAGCTCGCCGACCGCGGGGGCGTCGAGCCCCGCGACCTCGAGGCGGTTCGCGTCGCCGAGCGTCGCGCTCGCGCCCCGCGCTCGGATGAGCTCGGCGAGACGAGTCGCATCGGGACTCACCACACCCACCGCGACCCGACCACCGGTGCCGAGCACCTCGTGCAGTGACCCGGACGCGAGGAGCCGACCCTTGCCGATCACGATCAACTCGTCGACGACCTGGCCGAGCTCCGACAGCACGTGGCTCGACACGAAGACGGTCCGCCCCTGGTCGGCGAGGTAGCGCATGAACGTGCGGATCCAGATGATGCCCTCGGGGTCGAGCCCGTTCGCGGGCTCGTCGAGGATCACCACGGGTGGGTCGCCGAGCAGCGCCTGGGCCAGCCCGAGCCGCTGGCCCATGCCGAGCGAGAAGCCACCGGCGCGGCGACCGGCGACGTCGCCGAGCCCGACGAGGGCGATCACCTCGTCGACGCGCGCATCGGGGATGCGGTTCGTCGCCGCGTACATCCGCAGGTGGTTGCGGGCCGAGCGGCGCGGGTGCACTGCCTTGGCGTCGAGCAGGGCCCCGACCGATCGCATCGGCTCCCGCAGCTCCCGGTACGGTCGGCCGTCGAACGTCGCTCCGCCGGCGTCGGCCCGGTCGAGCGCGAGCATGACCCGCATGGTGGTCGACTTGCCCGCGCCGTTGGGACCGACGAATCCGGTGACCGCGCCCGGGCGCACCGAGAAGCTGAGGTCGTCGACTGCGACGGCCGCGCCGAACCGCTTGCTGATCCCCGCCACGTCGATCTGCATGAAGGGCGACAGCGTACCGGCGTCACCCGTTCCGACGGGCCGACGGATCGGCTTGTAACCTCGCCCCCCGCATGGACCTGACGTGGAGCGCGGCCGAGCAAGCGTTCCGGGCCGAGGCGCGCGCCTGGCTCGGGGCCAACGTGCCCACGACCCCCCTCCCGTCGGGTGACACTCGGGAGGGCTTCGCCCTGCACCTCGGGTGGGAGCGGAAGCTGTTCGACGCCCGCTGGGCGGTGGTGTCGTGGCCGGAGGCCTACGGCGGGCGCGACGCGAGCATCTGGGAGTGGCTGCTCTTCGAGGAGGAGTACTACCGCGCCGGTGCGCCACAACGCGTCACCCAGAACGGCATCTTCCTTCTCGCGCCGACGCTGTTCGAGTTCGGCTCGACCGAGCAACAGGACCGCTTCCTCCCGAAGATGGCGAGCGGCGAGGAGACGTGGTGCCAGGGGTGGTCGGAGCCCGACGCGGGCAGTGACCTCGCGGGCATCACCAGCCGGGCTGAGCGCGACGAGGCCGCGGGCGGGTGGCGCCTGAGCGGCCAGAAGACGTGGACGACCAGCGGCGCGTTCTGCACCCACCTCTTCGGCCTGTACCGCACCGATCCCACCGCCGAGCGTCACCGGGGTCTCACGTACTTCCTCGTTCCGCTCGACTCCCCCGGTGTCACCGTGCGCGGGTTCGGTCGTCTCGACGGCGACGAGGGCTTCGCCGAGGTCTTCTGCGACGACGTGTTCGTGCCCGACTCCCTCGTGCTCGGCGAGGTCGACCAGGGGTGGAAGGTCGCGATGGCCACCGCCGGCTCGGAACGCGGCCTCACCCTCCGCAGCCCGGGTCGGTTCACCGCGACGACCGCGCGCCTCGTGGAGCTGACCAAGGCCCGCGCCGCCGCCGACCCGCTCGCCCGCCAACGGGTGGCGCAGGCGTGCATCGATGCCGAGGCCTACCGGCTCCAGACGCTGGCGACGGTGACGAAGCTCAGCGAGGGCCGACCCGCGGGAGCGGAGTCGAGCCTGACAAAGGTGTTCTGGTCGGAGCTCGACGTCAGCCTCCACGAGAGCGCGCTCGCGCTGCTCGGCGGCGAGGCCGAGCTCGACGACTCGCCGTGGATGAAGGGTTGGCAGTTCGCGCTGTCGGGACCGATCTACGCCGGCACCAACGAGATCCAGCGCAACGTGATCGCCGAGCGCGTCCTCGGCCTCCCGCGGAAGTAGCCGGCGATGCGGTTCGCGTTCACCGACGACCAGCTCGCGTTCCGCGACGCGGTGCGGGTGCTGCTCGAGAAGGAGTGTCCGCCGTCGACGGTACGAGCCGCGTGGACCAACACCACCGGCCGCACCACCAGCGCGTGGACGGCGCTCGGCGAGATGGGCGTGCTCGGTGCGCTCGTGCCCGAAGCCGATGGTGGCCTCGGGCTGTCGGAGCTCGACGTGGTGCTCCTGGCCGAGGAGACGGGCCGCGTCGCGCTGCCGGAGCCGTTCGTGGAGCATGTGTTCGTCGGTGCGCCACTCGTCGCGTCCGAGGCCACGGCCACCGGGATGATGACGGTGACCGCGGGCGATCCCTTCGTCCCGTACGCCGACACCGCCGACGTGATCGTGCGGCTGGGCCACGACAGCTTCCTCGTCGATCCGGCCCGCGATTCCGACCTCACCCCCCGGCGCTCGGTCGACACGAGCCGACGGCTCTTCGCCGTGGAGCGAGGATCGTCGGACCGGGATCTCACTCCCGCCGAGGTCTCCACCGCGTACTGGCGGGCCAACCTCGGGTTCGCGGCCCAACTCGTCGGCCTCGGCCACCATCTCCTCGAGAGCACAGTTGAGTACGTGCTCGAACGGAAGCAGTTCGGCGTGCCGATCGGATCGTTCCAAGCGATCAAACACAAGCTCGCCGACGTGCGCATCGCGCTCGAGTTCGCCGCGCCGCTCGTGTACCGAGCCGCGTACTCGCTGACCCACGACGACCCCGATCAGCGGATCCACGTGGGGATGGCCAAGGCCGCCGCCGCCGACGCCGCCGCGCTCGCGGCCCGGCACGCGCTCCAGTGCCACGGGGCCATCGGCTACTCGTTCGAGTACGACCTGCACCTCTGGATCAAGCGGGTCTGGGCGCTGGGCGCGGCGTGGGGCGACTCCACCTGGCATCGTGACCTCGTGGCCCGCGCGATCCTTGATTCCTGACCGACTGCGATCCCGAACACCCGAGAGCTGGAGACCCTGATGCCCGAGGCCTATATCGTCGACACCCTGCGGACCCCGGTCGGGCGGCGCGGTGGTGGCCTGAGCGCAGTGCACCCTGCCGATCTCGGTGCCCACGCGATCTCCGCGCTCATGGACCGCACCGGCATCGACCCGGCGGTGGTCGAAGACGTCTACTTCGGTTGCGTCGACGCGATCGGACCCCAGGCCGGCGACATCGCCCGCACCGCGTGGCTCGCGGCCGGCCTCCCCGAGGAGGTCCCGGGCACCACGATCGACCGGCAGTGCGGTTCGAGTCAGCAGGCCGTCCACTTCGCGGCGCAAGCGGTGATGAGCGGCACCAACGACGTGATCGTCGCGGGTGGCGTGCAGAACATGAGCCAGATCCCGATCTCCTCGGCCATGACCATGGCCGAGCCCCTCGGCTTCACCGACCCGTTCAGCGGTTCGGAGGGCTGGGTGAAGCGCTACGGAACCCAGGAGGTCAGCCAGTTCCGTGGGGCCGAGCTCATCGCCGAGAAGTTGGGCGTCACCCGCGAGGAGATGGAGGCGTTACATCTCCAGGGGCAACAACACGCCAATACAAACCCCGCCCAGCGCCGCAGAGAACCCGAAATAGTACACTACGGGC
>JBBQMI010000167.1:0-5232 GCA_038328825.1 Acidimicrobiia bacterium
ACTCGACCCCGCCGCGCCGACGATCTCCTCGGCGAAGCGTCGGTACGGCCATGTGCGGCGCTCGCACACGTTGAAGATCTCGCCTCTCACCACGTCGGTCTCGAGCGCGAGCCGGACGGCGCGCGCGACGTCACGGACGTAGACCCGGCTGAAGAGGAAGGTGCCCGGCCCGATCGGAATCCGGGTGCGGCCCGCGCGCAGCCGTCGCAAGACGAACTCCAGGCGCTGCTGGTAGTCGTGCTCGCCGTAGACCGCACCGAGGCGCAGCACCGTCGCGCCGAGCGGCACGTACGCCGCTTCGACGTCGAGGTTCTCCGTGTCGGGGCCGTCGATGTGGCGCTGCGACCGGAGCGGCGCGTCTTCGGCGAGCGGCACGGCGTCGGTCTGGCGGTTCGTGTGCAACGCCTGGTAGGCGCGGTAGACGTCCATGCTCGAGATCGCGACGCGTCGGAGGTCGCCGGGCGTGGCGTCGATCGCGCGTCGCGCGTCGTCGGCACTCATCGCGCCCACGTCGACCACGGCATCGGCGCCGAACCCGTCGAGCTCGCTCCGGACGTTCGCCAGCTCGGCACGCGCCACGTGGAGGTGCTCGATGCGGGGCAGATCGGCGGGCTCGTGCTCGCCCCGATGCACCACGAGCACCGCGTGGTCGACCTCGAGCTCGTCGACAATCGCCCGGCCGATGAACCGGGTTCCCCCCAGGATGACGACACGCACAGGCCGATCGTAGGGTGGCAGTCGTAGGGTGACCCCGATCACGACGATGTTGGAGGCTCCATGCGGCTCGGGATCAACTTCGGGTACCAGGACTGGGGGCGGGGACTCGACGCCGCGGTGGCGATCGCGAAGGAGGCCGACTCGCTCGGGTTCCACTCCGGCTGGACCGCCGAGGCCTACGGCACCGATGCGATCACGCCGCTCACCTGGCTGATGGCCCACACCGAACAGCTCAACTTCGGGCCCGCGATCATGCAGATGCCGGCACGCACCCCGGCGATGACGGCCATGACGTCGACGACGCTCGACCTGATGAGCGGCGGGCGGTTCCTCCTCGGGCTCGGACTGTCGGGTCCGCAGGTGGTCGAGGGCTGGCACGGTCAGCCGTACGGCAAGCCGCTCGCGAAGACGCGCGAGTACGTCGACATCGTGCGCACGATCTGGCGTCGGGAAGGGCCGCTCGAGCACCACGGTGCGCACTACGACATCCCGTACTCGGGTCCCGACGCGACCGGGCTCGGCAAGCCGCTCAAGATCATCGTGCACCCGCGGCGCGAGAGCATACCGATCTACCTCGCTGCGATCGGACCGAAGAACGTGGAGCTGTGCGCCGAGATCGCCGACGGTTGGTTGCCGATCTTCTTCTCGCCGCAGCGCCTGCGCGAGACCTACGGCGCCGCGCTCGACGCCGGCTTCGCGAAAGCGGGAGGAGGCAAGGGCCTCGCCGACTTCGACGTCGCGCCGACCGTCACCGTGATCGTCGGCGACGACGTCGAAGCGCTCCGCAACATGGTGAAGCCGATGGCCGCGCTGTACATCGGCGGCATGGGCGCCCGGGGTAAGAACTTCTACAACGACCTCGCGTGCCGCTACGGCTTCGAAGCCGCGGCCAAGGAGATCCAGGACCTCTACCTCGACGGCAAGAAGGGCGAGGCCATCGCGGCGGTGCCCGACGAGCTCGTCGACGAGATCGCGCTCCTCGGTCCACGCGAGCGCATCGCCGACCGTCTCGACGAGTGGCGCGAGAGCGGCATCACCACGATGATCATGGGAGCCGCGCAACCCGAGGCCCTCCGACTCATGGCCGAGCTCGTCCTCTGACCTTGGCGGGCTAGAAGAGGAAGTTCATCTGCTCGGCGACGGCACGGCCGAGCTTCGGGTCGCCGGTGAGGGTGACGATGCCGGCCGCGAGGATCGACTCGGAGTCGCCCCGTCCGGACGCGAGCCGCACGAACGTGTCGGTGTCCATGGCCAGGTGCGCGCTCGGCGCGGCCGGCACGGAGTCGAGGAACGCGGCCCGGCGTCCCGCGACCTCGATGGCGAAGGCGCGGCCGACGGGACCGTCGACGGTGAACGCGACCACCGTGCCGTCGGGTGGGCTGACCTTCTTCCCCACGACCATCGGCATCACCGCCTCGATCCGATCGAGGCTGAGCGCCGCCGCCGCTGACTCGGCGTCGCCGGGGCGGCCGAGCGCGCGGCGCATGTCCTGCTCGTGGACCCACGAGTCGAAGACACGGAACGGGAGGAGATCGCGGACGGTCCCCGGGCCGACCGGCGTCCAGGTCTCGGAACCGAAGTCGTGGCCCGCGACGCGCAGGCCCGAGATCCGCTCGCGCGTGATCGCGCAGAAGTCGTCGAGCACCTCGGCTCCGGATCGTGACCGGTACCAGTCGACCCACACCTCGTTGCCCGCGCCGACGTCGTTCTTCACGTGCGACCCGCCCGCGGGGACGTGATCGGGGTTCGGTCGCCCGAGCGTGATCGCCTCGATCCCGATGATGTGCGCGAGGTTGTCCTGCACGGTCCAGCCGGGACACTCGGTCTCGGTCATCCACTCGCGTTCCGACAGCGTCGCGCCGAGATCGGCGAGCGAGGTCCAGACGGACTCGAGGTTGTCGACGAGCGCGGTGTCGTCGCTCACGTCCGCTCCGGTGTTCCCTCACCGCTACGCATGTGCCGGCTCATGTCGCCGACGAGGTCGACGATGATCAGGCGGTCGCGGAACCGCCAGACGCCGCCGACGCGCGCGAACTCGTCGTGGTAGCTGCCCGCGATGATCGGTTGCAACGGGAGATCGGGCGTCGCCTGGAGCACGGTGAAGTAGCTGCGGGCGGTCGCGACGTCGGTGCCGTCGTGCACGACCGACACGTTCGTGATCACGTGCTTGGTGCACGGGCGGCCGTCGTACAGGATCACGCCCCGGTACATCCGCCGGACCTGCTCCGCACCGCGGAACACCTCGGGGCGTCCCTCGGACCGCCAGGTCGACTCGGCGAACAGCTCGGCCACACCGTCGAGGTCACCCCCGTCGAGGCGTTCGGCGTAGGCATGGATCAGGGCCCGGATGTGCTCGGCGTCGTCCATGTCAGATCGCTCCGCTCGCTCGCGCGCGCGACCGAGATTGATGCGGGGTTCGCTCGCTCCACATCTTCTGAACCTAGCCTTCTGCCCGTGACCGAGATCCGAGCGCGAAAGTTCTGGGGGTGGGGATACGAGGGGGAGGGACCCACTCGTGCCCAGCAGGAGTCGATGGGTCGCACCCTCGGCGAGCGGTTCGGCATCGGCGACCTGACCGTGACCGACCCACCGACTCTCGACGACCTCGACCTCCCCGCCTCACGGGTGGAGCCGCCCGCGGCGCTGGCCGATCGGTGCCGCAGCGATCCCGACGCCCGCGCCGGGCACACGTACGGCAAGTCGTTCCGAGACATCCTGCGAGGCTTCTCCCGCGACTTCGCACACGCGCCCGATGTCGTCGCGTTCCCGCGTGACGAGGCCGACGTGGTCGCGGTGCTCGACTGGTGCGGCGACGCGGGCATCGCCGCGATCCCGTACGGCGGTGGGTCTTCGGTGGTGGGTGGAGTGGAGTGCGCGGTCGGCGACGCGTACGCGGGTGTCGTGAGCATCGACCTCGGCGGGCTCGGCCAGGTCGTGGAGATCGATCACACCTCGCGCGCGGCGCGCATCGAGGCCGGCGTGTACGGACCCGCGCTCGAGGACCAACTCCGCCCGCACGACCTCACCCTGCGCCACTACCCGCAGTCGTTCGAGTTCTCGACGCTCGGCGGTTGGATCGCGACCCGTTCCGGTGGTCACTACGCGACCCTCTACACCCACATCGACGAGTTCGTGGAGGCATTGCGCGTCGTGACCCCCCGAGGGATCATGGAGACGCGGCGACTGCCCGGCTCGGGTGCCGGGCCGTCGCCCGACCGGATGTTCTGCGGATCCGAAGGCACCCTCGGCGTGATCACCGAGGCGTGGATGCGACTCCAGGATCGACCGACGTACCGCGCCTCGGCGACCGCGCGGTTCGACACGTTCGAAGCAGGTGTCGACGCCGCCCGCGCCGTGGCCCAGAGCGGGTTGCACCCGGCGAACTGCCGGCTGATCGACGCGGGCGAGTCAATGATCACGGGTGCAGGCGACGGGAGCGAGCACCTCCTGCTCGTCGGCTTCGAATCGGCCGACCACCCGCTCGATGTGTGGCTGGCACGCGCGGTCGAACTGGCGCGTGACCACGGCGGCCGCGTCGACGACGCGCGCACGAGTCACTCCGACACGACTCGGTCCGAGGCCACCCAAGACGGAACCGCGGGTGCGTGGCGCAACGCGTTCGTGCGGGCGCCGTACACGCGCGACGCGCTCGTCGGACTCGGCCTCGTCAACGAGACGTTCGAAACTGCCACCACCTGGGACCGCTTCCCCGCGCTCTACGACGCCGTGATGGGCGCGGTGCGCGCGGCCATGCAATCCGTCGGTGCCGAGCCCGGTCTGGTCACATGCCGCTTCACCCACGTGTACCCCGACGGCCCCGCGCCCTACTTCACCGTGATCGCCGCCGGCGCGCCCACGCCCGCGGCGCGGCTCGACCAGTGGGCCATGATCAAGCAGGCCGCCTCCGACGCCCTGCTCGCCCACGGGGGCACGATCACCCACCACCACGCGGTCGGACGCGACCATCGCCAGTGGTACGACCGTCAGCGCCCCGACCTGTTCGCCGACGCGCTCAGGGCCGCGAAGCACGCCGTCGATCCCGGCGCGATCCTCAACCCCGGCGTCCTCATCGACCCCTGACCCGGCAGCCCTCGTTCTGGTCAGGTTTTGGCGCTCATACGACAGTCACAGATGACCGGAACGGGGGTCTCGGGGGAACCGGTAGCGTGCGCGCCGTGGCGGCGACGTACCGGGCGGTGATCTTCGACCTCGGCGGGGTGGTGTTCCCCTCGCCGCTCGACGTGTTCCGCGCCTACGAGCGCGACCACGACCTGCCCGACCGATTCCTCAGCGAGGTCGTGCTCGCCGATCCCGTCGACGGGGCGTGGTCGCGCCTCGAACGGGGTGAGCTGAACCTCGCGACGTTCCCGGCGGAGTTCGAGGCCGAGTGTCGCGTCGCGGGCGGTGAGGTCGACGCGCACGCGATCATGCTCGGCATCGGCTCGGGGTTCGCGGCCCGGCCCGAGATGCTCCGCGCGATCGGCGCGATCCGTGAGCACGGCATGCGCACGGGTG
>JBBQMI010000168.1:0-5168 GCA_038328825.1 Acidimicrobiia bacterium
CGAGAGCGCTGGTATCGACCTCGCCGACATCCTCACCGACATTCCCGACGTGTTCACCGCGTTCACGTTCGACGCGGTCCAGCAGGTGCTGCGCGACGGTGAGACCTTCTCGTCGAAGGGCTACGAGGCGGTGATTGGCCAGGTGATGGGCCACACGATCCTCGAGATGGACGAGCCGGAACATCACACCTACCGAACCCTGGTGCAGCAGGCGTTCAGCCGCAAGGCGATGGAGCAGTGGGAGGTCGACATCGTCGCCCCCGTCGTCGACGAGCACATCGATGCATTCATCGAGCGGGGTCGCGCCGAACTCGTCCGGGAGCTGACGTTCCCCTTCCCGGTGAACGTCATCGCGCACATGCTCGGACTCCCCCGCGAGGACCTCCCCCAGTTCCACCGTTGGGCGGTCGAGCTCATCAGCGTGGGCTTCGACATGGAGCGGAGCCTCGACGCGGCCACTGCCCTGCACGGCTACTTCTCGTCGATCATCTCCGAGCGACGCGTCGAACCGCGCGACGACGTGATCAGCGTCCTCGCCGGCGCCGAGCTCGACGGGCAACGCCTCACCGACGACGAGATCATCGCGTTCCTCCGGCTCCTGCTCCCGGCCGGAGCGGAGACGACGTACCGATCGTCGAGCAACCTGCTCTTCGGGCTCCTCTCGAACCCTGAGCAGCTCGCCGCGCTGCGCGCCGACCGCTCGTTGATGCAGCAGGCGATCGAAGAAGGGCTGCGGTGGGAGCCACCGTTGCTCACGATCCTGCGCACCGCGACGCGAGACACCGTCGTGGAGGGGATCGAGATCCCCGCCGGCGCGATGGTCGTGATCAACATGGGCTCCGCCAACCACGACGAACGGCACTGGGAGGAGCCGGAGCAGTTCGACCTGTTCCGCAAACCCCGCCAGCACCTCGCCTTCGCGTTCGGCCCGCACATGTGCCTCGGCATCCACCTCGCCCGCATGGAGACGAAGGTCGTACTCGACCGCATCCTCGACCGGCTCCCCGACCTCCGCTTCGACCCCGCCGCCGACGACGCCTACATCACCGGGATGACCTTCCGCGCCCCGAACGCGCTCCCGGTGACCTGGGGCTGAGCACGGGAACGCGCGCGTGACTCCCCGTCTCTCGGTGTTCACAGTGATGCTCCCCGACCTCACCCCCGAGGAGGCCGCGGGCGAGCTCGGAGCGAACGGCTACGACGGAGTCGAGTGGCGGGTCGCGACCGTTCCCGAGGCGCTGCGCGACCATCCGCCGAGCTTCTGGGGCAACAACCGTTGCACCCTCGAACCGACGTTGGCCGACGCTCGGCGTGCGGGCGAACTCGCAGCTTCGCACGGACTCGCGATCCCCAACCTGGGTGCCTACCCGCCGCCCGGCGAGCTCGACGCGGTGGAAGCCGTGGTGCGCTTCGCCGAAGCGTGTGGCTCCCCCGCCGTCCGGGTGCTCCCGTTCCCCCGAGGCGACGGCACCTACGCCGAGGCGTTCGACGCGTCGCGTCGGTACCTCGAACGCGTCGCGGAGATCGTGGCGCGGACCGGCGTGCGGGTGCTGATCGAGATCCACCACGGGACGATCGTGCCGAGCGCGTCGCTCGCGCGCCGGCTCGTCGACGGCCTCGACCCCGAGTGCGTCGGTGTCATCCACGACGCCGGCAACATGGCGTTCGAGGGCTTCGAGGACTATCCGATCGGTCTCGAGCTGCTCGGCCCGTACCTCGCGCACGTGCACGTGAAGAACACGAAGTACGGACCGCCCGACGCATCCGGGCTCGGACGCGCGTGGTTCTCACCGTTCACGGACGGCGTGGTCGACTTCGATGCGCTCTTCCGGGCGCTCCACGCGGTCGGCTACGACGGGTGGGTGTCGATCGAGGACTTCGGGTACATGGGGTCATCCCGCGACGCGCTGCGCGACGATCTCGCCTTCGTGCGCGCCGCGATCGACGGAGCCGAGCGTCGAGGTCCGGACTAGACGAGCGGCGTCCGGTACCGGGGAAGCTTGGGCGACTCGGACGGATCCTCGCGTTCCCAGTCGAGGTCGTCGAGATCGCGTTCCCAGAACGGGTCAGCGATCGCGGCTGCGTGTGCGTTGCGCTTGTTCCGGGCCCGGATGGCCAGAGAGAACGATGCGACGATCAGGGCGCAGAAGAAGGCAATCAACAGGACCGTCATTCCCCCAGGATCGACAGACCAGAGTCTTGCCTTGAACGATCCCCGCGAGGGCGATGTGACGAGGAGTCAGGAGCAGTACCACTTCTCAGGCCGCGCGGCGGCGAGCGCGGAGCAGCCCACGGGCGGTTGCCGGGATCCCGACGGCCTTGAAGTGAGCGCTCGTCGTGGTGAGCTCCTCCTCATCAGCATCGGACAGATCGAGGTCGGCGGCCTCGACGTTGTGGCGGAGCTGCTCGATCGATCTCGCCCCCGGGATCGCGACCACGTTGGGTTTGCGGATCAGCCACGCCAAGGCGACCTGGGCGGGGGTCGCATCGTGGTCGGCGGCGATGCGGCGGAGCGCGCCGATCACGGCTCCGGCGCGCTCGAGGTTCTCGGGAAGGCACAGTGGGTTGTTGCGCCGAGCCGGTCCCGGGGGCGGATTCGTCGCGTCGTACCGACCGCCGAGGATGCCCTGCGCGAGTGGGCTGTAGGCAATGACGATCCGATCGTGCTCCTGCGCGAAGGGAACGTTGCCGTGAGCGTGCTTGCTCTGCACCAGGTTGAACTGCACCTGGTTGGAGAGCACAGGGCCGCCGAGGGCGCGCTCCGCGGCCGCCCACCGGTCGGCCGAGAAGTTGCTGACGCCCACGCGGTCGACGATCCCGGCGTCCTGCAGGCGACGCATCCCCCCCATCGTCGACGAGAGCGGGACGAGTGGGTTCGGCCAGTGCACCTGATAGAGGTCGATGTTCGAGACACCGAGGCGCATCGACGACAGTCGGCCATGCTCCTCGACGCGCTCGGCGGTCGGCCACGTCGGCAGCACCTTGGTAGCGAGGAAGGCCTCCTCACGTCGACCTTCGAGCGCCCGTCCGACGATCGCCTCCGACGCGCCTCGCGCGTAGACCTCGGCCGTGTCGATGAGGTTCACGCCCATGTCGAGCGCGCTGTGAACGAGCTGCACGGCGGTGGTGTCGCCGTAGGCCTTGCCATAGCCCCAATCACGGGAGCCGAACTGCCAACAGCCCAGCCCGATCGACGACATCCGGACTCCGCCCACCTCGACGTATCGCATCGCGCTCCTCCCAGTCGGCCTGGCGCGCGACGCGAGTCTGGCAGCGCCCCGAAGCGAGATCGAGGGCAGCCCCGCAGATGGCGGGATGGCGACGTCAGGGAGCAGTTCTCGTCGCTCAGGCCTGGGGGGCGACGTTCGCGAACGCATCGATCCGATCTCGCTCGACCTGGGTCGCCTCCGAGCGGCGGGCGCCCTTGGCGACGTAGTCGTCGGCGAACTCGGCCTTGACCTCGCCACCATCGTCGAGCAGCCACCCAGGGGCCATTCGTCGAGGAACGGTGACGACACCCGGCCCGTGGGTGCCCCAGAGCCGGTCCCACACCGGGGTGGTCACGCCGAAGTTGTCCATCGGCGCGCCGAAGTGATGGTGCAGGTGGTTGCGCCGAGCCCACCGCCCGTAGCGGTTGCGCGGCGGATGGGTGTGGGTGCGCCGGTGAGCGACCTCGTACGTGAAGTACGCAGCGATGAGCCCGACGGTGAAGGCGGTGGCCCGGCGTCGGTCCGCCACCGCGACTGCGACCGGATAGACGACCGCGGTCGTGCACACTGCCGAGGTCATCTTCTTGGACGCGGGCGAGAAGTAGGTGACGTCGGCGTGATGCTTCAGGTGTTCCACCGACGGCAGCCCCCGACCGCGCATCTCGTGCATCGCGAAACGGTGCAGGCCGTACTCGGCCGCAGTCCACGATGCCGCCCCGGCAAGGGCGGCCACACCAGTCCGGAGAATCGTCATGTCCCAGCATCGCAGACGCAGTCCCAACTGGTCGGGAACCAGGCTGGGTCAGGATGAGCTCGGTACCTTGACGAAGTCGCGGTCGAGCGCGGCGATCGAGGACGCGCCGAGCAGTCGCAACGTCCGGTCGATGTCGTCACGAAGGACGGAGAGGATCCGGGTCACGCCGGGTTCCCCTGCGGCCGCCAGTCCGTAAGCCCATGGGCGGCCGACCATCACGGCCCGAGCACCGATCGCGATCGCCTTCACCACATCGGCACCTCGCCGAAACCCTCCGTCGACGAAGACCTCGACTTCGGTACCGACTGCGGCGAGCACGTCGACGAGGGCCGTCATCGTCGCCGGTACCGCGTCGAGCTGCCGTCCGCCGTGGTTGGACACCACGATCGCGGATGCGCCGCAGTCGATCGCCCGCCGCGCGTCGTCGCCGGTCAGGACACCCTTGGCGATCACAGGGCCGTCGAAGTTCTCGCGCAGCCACGCGAAGTCATCCCAACGCGGCGGGGAAGCCAGCCAGTACATCAGGGCCTCGCCCGCCGACATCTGCTCGTGGTCGAGCTCCAGACCCGTCGCGTTGACGAGCTCGAGCCGGAAGCGATCCGCGACGAGATCGGCCAGCCACCGCGGGTGCAGCGCCGCGTGCGGGGCCATCTTCATCGCGCTTCTGCCGTTGACCTCGAGCGGCGGTGACAAGCCGTAGCGCAGGTCGCGCTCACGGTTGCCCGGGGTCTGGGTGTCGAGCGTGACGACCAGCGCGCCGCAACCGGCCGCCTTCGCCCGATCGACGAGCTGCTCGGCGCCGGGGCGACCGCCGAGGAAGTAGAGCTGGAACCACGGCGCAGGGTTCGCGGCCGCGCTGACTTCGTCGATGGTGTGGCCCGACATCGTGCTGTGGGTGAAGACCGTCCCCGCGGCGGTTGCGGCCCGGGCACCGGCCACGTCGCCGCGTGGGTCCATCATCCGAGTGAACCCGACGGGCGACAGGAGCAGCGGCATGGCGATCGGCGTGCCGAGCACCGTGGTCGAGAGGTCTGGGCCCGACGCTCCTACGGTCCGGCCCACCCGGGGAAGGAACGTGACGGCTTCGACCTCCCGCTGGTTCGCGCGGACGGTGAACTCGGAACCGGCGCCGCCCTCGATGTAGTCGAAGACCGGCCGGGGTACGCGACGCCGCGCCCGACGCTGCGCGGCAGCGACGGTATTGA
>JBBQMI010000169.1:0-5163 GCA_038328825.1 Acidimicrobiia bacterium
CCCGACCAACAACACCTCCCGGCCCTCACCCGCCGCGACGCGCTTGTACGCGTCGGTGATCGTCGCCAGCTCGGCCTCACGCCCGACCACCCCGACCGTCGGACGGAACACCAACCGACCCGGCAACGGAATCGCGCTCCCACCCGACCCAGACTCCGACGCGGTCAGCGGCTCCCAGCCGACCTCGACCGTCTCCACCGGATCGGGCAGGCCCTTCAACTCCAGCGCACCCAACGACCGGCACTCATGCCTGGAGCGCTGACCCGCCATCAACCGCACCACATCAGCCGTCAGGATCTGATCGCTCTCACACCGCGCGCTCAACCGGGCCGCCTCCACGACCGGATCGCCGAAGTAGTCGGCGCCTTCTTCTCTGCTGACCTCACCGGCGCTCAACCCGACCCGCAGGCCGATCGCCCCGTCCCGAGACCGGTTGTCGGCATCGACACCCTGCTGCATCGCGACCGCACACCCGAGGCCCGAGGACGCGGCTCCGAACACGACCATCAGGCCGTCACCCAGGTTCTTCACCTCGGTACCACCCGACTCCGCGACCGCCTGACGCAAGATCGAGAAATGCTCCCGCCGCAACTCGTCCGCCGCGTCCTGGGCCAAACTCGACGACAACGCCGTCGAGCCCACCAGATCCGTGAACAACACCGTCACGTTCTCAGTCGCCATCGACCCCTGCCCGCCCGTCCATCACCGCCACCACAGACTGCTCCACGTGCGCCCGCTGGCAGTTTCGGGGCGCGGACCGCGTGCGAGAGTACCGTTCCGGCTGATCGATCACGGGCGGGGGACATGGGCGTAGAGACGATCACGGTGCTGTTCACCGACCTGGTCGGTTCGACCGAGCTGCTCTCGCGTGTTGGAGAGGCCCGGGCCGATGCGCTGCGCCGGGAGCATTTCGGGCTGCTCAGAACGGCGTTGACCGCGCAGAACGGCCGGGAGGTCAAGAACCTCGGCGATGGTCTGATGGTCGTCTTCGACGGTGTGACCACCGGGCTCGACGCCGCGGTGGCGATGCAGCAAGCACTCGCCGCCCGCCCGAGCGACACCGAACCTCTCTCGATCCGCGTGGGCGTCGCTTCGGGTGAGGCCGAGGCCGAGGACGGCGACTACTTCGGGCTGCCGGTCGTCGAAGCGGCGCGACTCTGCGCCAAGGCAGAAGGCGGCGAGATCCTCACCACCGAGTTGGTTCGGATGTTGGCCCGGTCCCGCAGCACGCTGGAGTTGGAGCCGGTCGGCGCGTTGGAGTTGAAGGGCATCGACGAGCCGGTCGAGACCTACCGCGTCCGGTGGGCGCCGATCGCAGTGTCGGAGGAACGCCCGCCGCTCCCGGCACGGATCGCTTCGTCGGTGTCACCCGCGTTCGTGGGCCGGGAAGCCGAGCGCGCGCGCCTCGACGTGGCGTGGAAGGCGGTCACCGGCGGGGAACGGCGCGTGATGTTGCTGGCGGGCGAGCCGGGTATCGGCAAGACCACGCTCGCGGCGCAGTTCGCGTCCGGCGTCTACGACGGTGGTGCCGTGGTGGTGTACGGCCGCTGCGACGAGGACCTCGGCGTTCCCTACCAACCCTGGATCGAATCCCTGACCCAGCTCGTCGCTCACGCACCCGAATCGGTCCTGTCCGCGCACGTCGCCGACCGCGGCGGCCACCTCGCCCGCCTCGTCCCGGAGCTCGCACGGCGGGTCACGGCCGAGATCCCACCATCCGGCGACGGCGAGACGGAACGCTTCGTCCTCTACGGCTGCGTCACGGACCTCCTCACGCGTGTGTCGGTGCACGCACCGGTGCTGATCGTGTTGGACGATCTCCACTGGTCCGACCGCGCCACGGTGCAACTGCTGCGTCATCTCGCGATGGCGGACACCCTCACCGGACTCGGTGTGCTTGGGACATTTCGCGACTCGGAGGTCACCACCGAACACCCGCTCACCGAGCTCCTCGCCGCGCTCCACCGGGAGGACTGCGGCGAGCGGATCGCCCTGCGCGGCCTCGGCGACGACGAGCTGCTGGCGCTCCTCGAAGGCATCGCGGGACACGGCATGGACGACGCAGGGGTCGCACTGCGCGACGCGATCCTCGCCGAGACCGCCGGCAACCCGTTCTTCAGCGTGGAGATCCTCCGGCACCTCGCGGAGAGCGGCGCCATCTACCAGGATGACACCGGTCGCTGGGTCTCAGGCATCGACCTGCGCACCGCGGGCCTCCCCATCAGCGTCCGGGAGGTGATCGGCCGTCGCCTCGCCACACTGGGTCCCGACACCGAGCGCGTCCTCGCCCTGGGTGCGGTGATCGGCCGCGACTTCGACCTGCCGCTGCTCGCCACGGTCGCCGACCTCACCGAGGATGAGCTCATCGACGTGTGTGACGCGGCCGTGGCCGCCGCCGTCCTCCACACGACGGATCACCCGGACCGGTACACGTTCGCCCATGCGCTCATCGAGCACACCCTCTACGACGGGCTGTCTCCGGCGCGTCGGAGCCGTGCCCACCGCGCGCTCGCCGTCGCGCTGGAGTCCGCACCCGACGCCGAGCGGCGCGCCGGGGAGCTCGCCTACCACTGGGGCCAGGCCGTCCAACCGACCGATACCGACAAGGCCATCCACTACGCCAAGCTCGCCGGCGCGCGCGCCCTCGACCAGCTCGCACCCGACGAAGCGATGCGCTGGTACGGCCAGGCGCTGGAGCACCTCGACCGTGACCTCGGCGGCGACGCGCGCGAGCGGGTCGAGATCCTGATCGGTCTCGGGCAGGCGCAGCGACAGAGCGGCGTCGCCGACTACCGCGAGACGCTGCTCGAGGCCGCGCAGCTGGCCGACTCGATCGACGCCGTCGACCTCCTCGTGCAGGCGACGCTGACCAACAACCGCGGCATGCTCAGCGCCTTCGGTCAGGTCGACACGGCCAGGCTCGCCGCGATCGATCGGGCACTGGAACGCATCGATCCGGCCGACACCCCCGAGCGCGCCCAGCTCCTTGCCCTCGGATGCATCGAGCGCACCTACGACGGCGACTTCGACACCCACTTCACCCTGGCCGAGGAAGCCGTCGCGGCGGCGCGACGCGCCGGCGATCCCGACACGCTCGTCACCACGGTCGTGTTCTGCTGCGACGGCATCATGTCGCCCCGCACGGCGGCACTGCGGAGATCGTGGCTCGAAGAGGCGAACCAGCTCGACGACCGAATCACTGACCCCGCGGCGCGCTACCTGCTTCACAACTGTTGGCGCTTCTCGGCCATCGAGTGGGGCGAACGTGACGTGGTCCGGCACCACGACACCATCGCGACCGAGATCGTCGCCCGGGTCCCGCAGGCGTCGCTGCAGTGGAACAACGCATTCCACCAGGTGTGGCAAAAAGAGCTCTGGGGTGACCTCGCTCGAGCCGAACACCTCGCCGAAGCAGCTCTCGCGCTCGGCACCGAAGCCTCACAGCCCGACGCCATGGGCATCTTCGGCCCGCAGCTGATGAACATTCGCTCCCATCAGGGGCAGCTCGAGGAGCTCATTCCGCTCATCGAGCAAATGATCTCCGATACCCCGGCCCAACCCGGATACCGCAGCGTCCTCGCGCTCGCGCTCGCCCGCAGCGGCCGGGAGGCCGAAACGATCGCGCTGCTCGACGCCGAACGCGGCCACGGCTTCGAGATGCCGATCGACACCGGATGGTCCGTCGCGCACGCAGAGTGGGCCGAGGCCGCCGTACTCGTCGGACACGAGGAAACGGCCGCCGCGGTCCGGGAACGCCTGGTCCCGTTCCACGACATGTTCGTGTCGTTCTCGATAGGCGCGCAGGCGGCGATCGCGCACTACCTCGGCATGATCGACCATCTCCTCGGTCGACACGACGACGCAGACCGCTGGTTCAGCGAGGCCATGGCGATGCATCAGCGGTTCGAGTCACTGCTCCTCGTTGCGCAGACCAACGCCGCCTGGGCCGGGCTCCTCGCCGAGCGCGGTATCGGGGACGACCACGACCGGGCGCGCGCGATGGCGACCGACGCCCTCACCGCCGCGACCGCAGGCGGGTACGGCTACATCGGGAGCGACGCACGCGCCGTGCTGGAGCGGCTCTCCTGAACAAGGTCGCCGGACGACACGCGTCGGCTGGCGATCGCGCACGTCGCGGGCATCGCCCGGGCTCGGTCAGAGTGTTGACGAATTCGATCTCACGCGGGCGCGGCTGACCCTCACCGCCACAGAATTCCCGCTTTGCCGTTCGCGAGCGGGCACGAGAAGTGTTGCGAATGCTCGAAGCCGGGACGTTGTAGCGAGCCCCGCCAGTCAATGCGTTCCTTCGAAACTCGATGAGCTTTGGTACAGCGCACTCAGAACTGCGCAGTTGCGATGTCGGTCTCGTCGGCTTCGATCGCCGCAACGATGCGCTCAGCAACGCGCGCGGGCGGCAACCCTTGCGGCAGCGCCGGGCTCACGCCGGCAATCGCTCGGCCGGCGAGGCCGGTCTCGGTATGGGGCGGTCGCGCGTCGCACACTCGAATGTGCTGGCGTCGCAGTTCGCGCACGAGCGCGCGGTCCGCGGCCGTCAACGCCGCTTTCGATGCCGCGTAGGCGGCCATGCCGGGGAGCGGCGATTCGGCGACGACCGCGCTGAGGTTGACGAAGAATCCCTTCGACGCTGCGAGCGCGGGGGCGACGCGCTTGATCAGCCACAGCGGGCCGAGCACGTTCGTGAGGAACAACTCTTCGATGACCGAGTCGTCGGTCTCGACAAGCGGACCGAAGGCGACGATTCCCGCGGCGTTGATCACACCATCGAGGCGGCCGAACTCGCTGTTGGCGGCCGTGACGAGTGCATCTCCGCTGTCGGGATCGCGCAGGTCGAGCGCGATGGTGTGTGCCCCCACGATTGCGAGCTCGTCGAGGCGTTCCGCGTTGCGCGCCGCGAGTACGAGGCGAGCACCGCGTTGGGCCAGACCACGCGCGATCGGCGCTCCGAGCCCGCCACTCGCGCCGACAACGGCTACGACTGCCCCGTCAAGACTCGTGGTCATTGCGAGTTGCTCCTTGGGATCGGTCGCGGCACGCCGATGCGCACCTCGACTCCGGGTGACCACCGGGCGATCGGAATGCCGCGAGGAGCGCTCAGACCCGCGGCGAGCACGAGCGACTCGTCGCAGTCGAGCACCTCAGCGC
>JBBQMI010000170.1:0-5139 GCA_038328825.1 Acidimicrobiia bacterium
CGACCTCGTCTACATCCCGCCCGACCCCGTGCACAGCCTGAAGCCCCTGAGCGACACCGCGCCGATCCACTGCTTCTGCTTCGCTGTCGGCGTGAAGGACGCCCCGCCGATCGACTACACGAACCACGACGACTGACCCACCGACCCGAGGGTTCGGGCGGGTCCCCGGGCGCGCGTTCGTGCGCGCGGTATCCACCAGAAACGCGCGCCGCCGCCGTACGCTGATCCCGTGGCGAGACCGAAGGTCTACGAGGAGGAGCGAGTCGCGACGGCGGTGCGCCTGCCCCGGAGCCTGCACGAGCAGCTCCACGAGGCGGCCGACGAGCGCCAGGTGGCGGCAAACCTCCTGATCGTGAAGGCGCTCGAGACCTTCCTGGCCCAACTCACCCCGGTCGACCAGCTCACCGGCACGGTGTCCCAAGCCAACGGTACGGTCGAACCATGACCGACTCCCCCGACCGGCGCCGCAAGCCCACCGCCACCTCGAACTTCGGCGTGGGCCGCCGCGAGAACCACGATGCCAGCGCGTTCTACGGCCGGTTCACATCGCCGGAGCTGTCGGTCGACGACACGGTCCTCGAGCCGTTCCCGATCGACGAGCCGTTCCAGAAGGGCGACAGTCGCCACATGGACGCCGTCGCCGACGGTTCGGTCGCCCTGGTCGTCACCTCGCCCCCGTACTTCGCGGGCAAGCAGTACGAGGAGGAGCTCGAGCGCGACGGGATCCCGGCCTCGTACGTGGAATACCTCGCACTGCTGCGCGACGTGTTCGCGGAGTGCGAACGCAAGCTCGAACCGGGCGGCCGGATCGCGGTGAACGTCGCGAACCTCGGTCGCAAGCCGTACCGCAGCCTCTCTGCCGACGTGATCGGGATCCTGCAGGACGATCTGCGCATGCTCCTTCGCGGTGAGGTCGTCTGGCGCAAGGGTGTGGGCGATGTCGGCGCGGCGGGCAACTGCGCGTGGGGATCGTTCCGCAGCCCGTCGAACCCCGTGCTCCGGGACGTGACCGAGCGGGTGGTGATCGCGAGCAAGGGCCGCTTCGACCGGGCGCGCCCGGCGCGGGCGCGAGAGCGCGAGGGTCTGCCGTCTCAGAGCCACATCGACGCCGACGAGTTCATGGCCGCGACGCTCGACGTCTGGGACATACCGCCGGAGAGCGCGAAGCGCGTCAACCATCCGGCGCCTTTCCCGGTGGCGCTCCCGGAACGCCTCATCCAGCTCTACACCTATGCAGGCGATCTCGTACTCGATCCGTTCATGGGATCAGGCTCCACGCTCGTGGCCGCGGCGACCCACGACCGCCGCTATGTCGGGTACGACCTGGACCCCGAGTACCGCGACCTCGCCAAGCAACGGGTCGAGGACGCCCTTGCGACTCGCGCGGCGCCACCGGTGCGCGTCACCGTGCGCACGTCGCCGAGCGGAGAGGTCGAGCCTGCCTCCATTGCCGAAGAACCCGAGAGCTTCCAGACCCGTGCCACCCGCGAGGGCAAGGCGGCGCAGGCCCTCGCCGCCGACCTGCTCGAGGCAGCCGGCTTCCAGGTCGTCACCCGCAACAAGCGTCTGCGCGGTACCGGCGTCACCGTCAACTTCGTCGCGCTCGACGCCGCCGAGCTCCCCTGGTACTTCGACGTCTCTGGGGCGTTCACCCGCACCCGCAGCGGACTGCTGCGCACCGACACCGTGTGGAAGTCGCTCGGGCGTGCACACGTCCTCGCCCAGCCGGGACGAGAGGTCGAGCGACTCGTCTTCCTCACTTCGCACCTGCCGCGCCCCGGGAGCGAAGGCGACACCGCGCTCCGCGCCGCAGGACCCGATGCGTTCTTCGATGCGATCGAGATGCGTGACAGCGACGGCTTCGACCGTCTGACCGCATACGCGGCCGGTCAGCGCGATCCGCTCCCCGGCTTCTGGAACGAACGAGACCTCACCAGGTGACCGCGCCGTCGTTCCAGTCGACGTCGAGCGCGCAGGGTCGTCAGTTCGCCGAGCAGTGCGACGCGTTGCTCGCGACCTACGGGTTCCGCCTCGACGGTTCCACCAAGGTCCCGGGGATCGGCGTCGAGGTCGACCAGGTCGCCACGAGCGCGCGCGGCCAGCAGGTCTGGTTCGAGTACAAGGGCAGCATCCAGGGGTCACGACCCGGCCTGCTCCGCACCGACACCCTCAAGAAGGCCGTCGCCAACGGCGCGCTCATCCTGGCGATCGAGGAGCACCCCCCGTACGTCGTGCTCACCTCACATCTCCCGACGGCCGGCGCCGGGCTCGAGATGTTGCACACGGCCGTCGCCCTCGGCTACTTCGCCGACGTCGTCTGCATCTACGACCCGGCCGCCAACAGCCGGTTGAAACATCTCTAGGGCTCAAGGCACCCGTTCGGGCGGCCGATGCTTCCGTCATGAAACGGACATTGACCATCATGATCGCCGGACTCACCGCCGTCTTCGCGCTCGGAGCCTGTGGCTCCGCGACCGACGCCGTGAGCAAGGGCGCCAAGGGTGCCATCGAGAGTGCGACCGGCTGCAAGGTCGACGAGCACAACGACAAGAACACCAAGGTCGAGTGCAAAGGCAAGGACGGCAAGGGCTCCTTCAGCGTCGGGACGGGTGACCTGCCCGACGGCTTCCCGAAGAGCGACGTCCCGTTGCCCGACGGCAAGATCGTGAGCTCCATCTCGAGCGAGATCAACGGCAAGCCCGCGTACATCGTCACCGTCAAGGTCGGTGACTCGGTGAGCACGGCAGCCGACGACTACAAGCAGGCGCTCGAGGACAAGGGCTTCACGACCGACCCCGACAGCTCCTTCGACCTCGGCGGTGGCGGCCTGACCGCGTTCACCGTGAAGGGCACCGACTGGGACGTCCACGTGGTCGGCGCGAACGGCACCGCCGGCGGGGGCGAAAACGGCCTCGTCGTCACCGTCGCCACCCACGACACCAGCACCGACACGACGACCTCCGGCTAGAGGAGAAGTAGCGGAGCCGGCGGTCACGCAACGCGGGGCGAGTTCTGCGTCGGGCGGTCGAGCCGGCGCAGCGAATTCGACCATCGAGGGAGCAGTCGCGAGCGCGGGAAGCTAGGAGCCGACTTCCCAGAGACACAGACCGTGGGGCGGGGCCACCGGGCCGGCCGCCCCACGGTCGCGCGAGGCCAGGATCGTGAGGATGTCGCCGGGACGACGTCGACCGCGTCCGACGTCGACGAGCGTGCCGACGATCGAGCGGACCATCTGCCAGCAGAACGCCTGGGCCCGGATGTCGTAGCGCAGCACGCCGTCGCCGAGCTCGACCCACGACGACTCGAGCACGCGCCGCGTGGTCGTCGACCCCTCGGGACCCTTCCGGCAGAACGACGCGAAGTCGTGCTCGCCCACGAAGGGATCGGCGCCGAGGCGCAGGCGTGACCGGTCGAGCGGCTCGGGCACCCACCACGCGTACCGGGCGAGGAACGGGTCGGGCTCCGGCCGGTTCACGATCGTGTACCGGTACGCACGCCACGTCGCCGAGTGCCGGGCGTCGAACTCGGGTCCGACGATCTCGGCCGCACGGATCACGATCTCGGGTCCGAGCATCCCGTTGAGCGACGACTGCAACCGCCAAGGATCGAGCCCGACTCCGGCCTCGAATGTGACGACCTGACCCCACGCGTGCACGCCGGCGTCGGTGCGGCCGGCGCAGGTGAGCTCGACCGGGTGTCGCAGCACGCGTTCGAGCGCGCGGCTCAGCACCCCGGCCACCGTCCGTACGTCGGGTTGCGCGGCGAAGCCGCGGAACCCGGTTCCGTCGTACGCGACGACGAGCCGGCAGCGGGCTGGGCCCCCGGCCGACTCGAAGAGCGTCACACCGCCAGCTGGATCAGACGAGCTCGATGCGCGCCATCGGCGCGCGGTCGCCGGGTCGCGACCCGAGCTTCAGGATCCGCGTGTAGCCGCCGTTGCGGTCGGCGTAGCGCGGACCGATCTCCTCGAAGAGCTTGTGCGCGGCGTCTTTGTCGTGGATCGTCGCGACCACCTGACGCTGGCGGTGCACGCCACCCTTCTTGGCCTTGGTGATGAGGTGCTCCGCGTAGGGGCGCAGCTCCTTGGCCTTCGCGACGGTGGTGGTGATTCCCTCGGCCTCGAACAGGCTCGCGGCGAGGTTCGCCATCATGTGCCAGTGGTGGGCGGGGTCGCCGCCGAAGCGCTTCCCCTTCTTCGGCGCGGGCATCGGACCCCTACTCCTTCACGCGCAGCGACAGGCCACGCTCGTCGAGCTTCTGGAGCACCTCGTCGAGCGACTTCGAACCGAAGTTCGTGATCGCGAGGAGGTCGTCTTCGGTCTTCTGCACGAGCTGGCCGATGGTGTCGACGCGCGCCCGCTTGAGGCAGTTGCGCGGCCGCTCCGACAGGTCGAGCTCCTCGATCGGGAGCTCGAGATCGGGCGAGGTCGAAGTGGTCGGCGACACCTCGCCGAGCTCGAGGCTCGGAGCCTCGGCGGAGAGGTTGGCGACGAGACCCACCAGGTTGCCGAGCGTCGCACCGGCCGAGGCCAACGCGTCGCGGGGCGTGATCGAACCGTCGGTCTCGATTTCGAGGGTCAGGCGGTCGAAGTTCGTAGCCTGCTCCACGCGGGTCGGCTCGACGTCGAAGGCGACGCGCCGCACCGGAGAGAAGATCGCGTCGACCGGGATGACGCCGATCGGCGAACCCGCCCGCTTGGTCTTCTCGGCCGATGCGTAGCCCCGACCCTGCTCGACCGTGAGGTCGAAGGCGAGCCGGCCCTTCGCATTGACCGTGGCGAGGTGCAGCTCGGGGTTGAGGATCTCGACGTCGGACGTGACCTGGATGTCGGCGGCGGTGATCTCACCCGGGCCGCGCTTGTCGAGGCGCAACGTGACCGGCTCCTCGGCGACGCACTGCAGCACGAGGTCCTTGAGGTTCAGGATGAGGTCGGTGACGTCTTCCTTCACACCGGGGATCACGTCGAACTCGTGGAGCGCTTCGTCGAAGCGCACCTGCGTGACGGCTGCACCCGGGATCGAGGAGAGCAGCGTGCGGCGGAGGCTGTTGCCGAGCGTGTGGCCGAAGCCGGGCTCGAGGGGGGAGATGATGAAGCGCTCGGTGTTGCCTTCGGGCTCGAGGGCTTCGATCTCGGGGCG
>JBBQMI010000171.1:0-5124 GCA_038328825.1 Acidimicrobiia bacterium
TCGGCGCGAGAGCCGCTCCCGACGCGCGGATTCTCGTCGGGTGCGTTCCGCCCTCGGTCGCCCAAAGTGGCGTAGGGTGCCTGCTCGGGGCAGGTGCCTCCCGATACGGTGCCGAGATGACCGCCGCCCCGCCGCTCTCCAGCAGGTTCATGGATCGCACGCACCGAGACCGACCGACCACCACAGGTCCACCCTCGAGCAGCCTCCTCGATTGGTGGCGCAGTGACCGATTCACGGTCGCCCTGGCGCTGATCGCCCTGGCCGGCCTGGTCTTCCGCATCGCGTACGTCGTGTGGAACCGCAACGGCCTCGTCGGCACCGACGGGTACTTCTTCCACCGGTTCGCGCTCCAGCTGGTCGACGGCGTCGGATTCCGGAACCCGACGACCGGAGCCGCGATCGCCACCAACCCCCCGGCGTGGTCGGTCGTGCTCGCCGGTCCGAGCATGATCGGCTTCCGGTCGGAGCTGTGGCAGCAACTGATCGCGTGCGTGGTCGGCACCGCGACGATCGTCATGACCGGCCTCGCCGGACGCGCCGCCTTCGGGCGCCGGGTGGGCATCGCGGCGGCTGCGCTCGCGGCGGCCTACCCGTTCGTCTGGCTGTACGAGCGGGAGCTCGTCGCGGAACCGCTCGCCATGCTCGGAACCGCGACCACGATCTGGCTCGCGTACAAGTTCAAGGCGGCTCCGAGCGTCTGGCTCGCCGTCGCCCTCGGTGCCGCGGTCGGCGTGCTCGCCATGACGAGATCAGAGCTCCTGGGAATCTCCGTGCTCCTCGTCGTGCCCGTGGTCCTCTCGGCCCGACGGGTTTCGCTGAGGAACCGATTCCGTTGGCTCGTGGCCGCCGCCGTCGTCTGTGTGGCGGTCGTCGCGCCGTGGGCGATCTACAACCAGACCCGTTTCGCGCGTCCGGTACCGCTCTCCACTTCGCTCGGCCCGGCGATGGTGACGGGCAACTGTCCGCCGACCTACCACGGCAAGCTGCTCGGGTACTACGTGCCCGGCTGCGCGCTCTTCGTGTCCGACGTGTCGACCGATGCCTCGATCGCCGACAATCGGTACCGGCGCGCCGCGTGGGACTTCGTGAGTGCCAACAAGAAGCGCGTTCCGGTGGTCGCTGCGGCGCGCGTCGGCCGGACCTTCGGGCTGTTCCGGCCGACCCAGCAGATGCACCTCGAGGCCGAGCGCGGCACCGAGGTCCTGGTGCTCCGCCTCGGCTTCTACGCATACTGGATCCTGCTGCCGCTCGCGATCGCCGGGTTCGTGCTGGCCCGCCGGCGTGGGGTCGCGGTCTATCCGTTGCTCGCGTTTCCGGTGCTCATCGTGCTCGCGGTGCTGCCCACGATCGGGTTGGTTCGCTACCGTGCTCCGGCCGAGATACCACTGCTCATCCTCGCGGCCGTCGCGATCGAAGCGCTCGTCACGCTGGTGCGCTACGGGCGCGCCGGTCCCGCGGCGGCCCAGGCGCCGAAGGCGATCTTCACTCGCGGCTGACCGACATCCGATCGGGGAGCAAGCCGGCCCCGGCGAGGTGGTCCACGGTCGCGTCGACGCTCCGGCGGTCGAGCGAGCCGGCCGGCGCCCGGGCGAGCGCGACTTCGGTCAGCCCCGACGCGTCGGCGGCGTCGGGCACGCAGGTCCACACGAAGGCGGCGCCGGCGTTGAGCACGTGGATCCGGCCGGTCGGCCCGTCGAACACCGCGAGATCGTCGCCCATGACCACCGTGGTCGTCGTCGGCGTCACCGGTCCGATCACCTCGGCGGGTCGCACGGGTGCTACCCGTCGGCCGGCAGCCTCGCGGACGGTCGGCACGACATCGATCGACGCGCCGTAGGTGACCTGCCACGCGGGGCACGATGCGGCGATGCCCGCCAACCACGGCAATGCCCTGTCGCCGACGGCCGAGAGGTTGGTCGCGTGGGCGGCGAGCGCGACGAGTGTCCAGCTCCGCTCCAGCACCGTGAGTGTGGTCGGCGCTCCGGGCGTAAAGCAGGGGAACACGATGCCGCCGGGAGCACTGCGGGCGCCGGCCGAACCGGCACGGAGCCGAGATGCCGTGACGAGGCGTTCACCGTCGAGTGCGATCGGTTTGGCATAGGGAACGATCGAGCCGTCGTCGAGGTCGACGACCGCGAATTCGTCGGAGAGATACGACATCCCCGCCGTCACGCACGATGACACGAGTGTCGACTTGCCCGCGCCCGATCGTCCCGGGAGGAGGACCGCGCCCGCACTGGCGACGCACCCCGCGTGGATCACCAGGTGACGGCGGGTGTCGGCCGCGATCTCGTTGAGCCGCCACACGACAGTGGCGGCCGCGACCGACGCCGCGACCCCGGCCACGACGACCGTGCCCGCATCGAGGAGGCGGAAGTCACCGTCGGGCCCCTCCTCGACCACGAGACACCGGCTCGGATCGGCCCCGGGCTCGAGGTCGGCGAGCACCTCGCCGAGCTCACGCAGGAGCGTTTCCGGAGCGCGCACCGACACCGCGGTACCCGCGACGTCGACGATCAGTTCGTTCGCCACACCCGGGCCCGGTCCGGTGTCGTGGGTCCTGGATGTGCCGGAACGGGACCTGGATCGGCACCCTCGGGTCCGGGACCTTCCGGCCCGGGACCAGTCGATGCCGGCTCCGACAGGGCGCGTTCCCCGCGTGGCTTCGGCATCTCCGGGTTGAGGGCGAAGAGCACGAAGAGCGCGGGCATGACCAGCGATCGCTGGCGGACCAGGATCCCGAAGTTCGCGAACGACGAGAACGTCGCGGCGTAGAGGATGAGCAGGATGATGCAGTACAGCAGGAACGGCGACGTCCGGGCGCGCCGGAACGCGGTCCTCGCCGAGGAGAACCGGTTGATCATCAACCCGAGCACGAGCATCGACTCGAGCGCGGCCAGGGCCTCGAACGGGGTGTGGACCTCGAACGGGAGCGGTCGGAGCAGCACCGTGACCGCTCCGTTGGGCAGGTTCAGCGGGCTGAGGGAGTCGCCGCTCGTCTCGAACTTCGATCCGCCCTGACCGGTCTGCTTGCTCACGTTGTCGAGCTCGCTCTGGACCGAGGAGAGCGAGAGCTCCGAGATGCCGAGGGACTTCGTGGCCTGACTGACGGCGAAGGCCATCAACAGCGCGATCACGATGATCCCGACGGGTCGCCCGACGAAGGAGGGGACCCCCTTCTTCCCGCCGCGCACGCGCCCGGCCAGGTAGGCGACACCGGCTGCGATCGTCACCAGCGCGAGCAGGTGGGGCCGCACGACCCAGAGCAACCATCCACCGGCGCATCCGATGGCCAGACCGAGGAGCATCCGCTTGCGCAGGATGAAGGAGGTGCCGAGCGCGGCGACGCCGATGCCGAACTGCATCAACGACTCCTTGCCGATCGACGACGGCCAGAAGACGATGCTGGGCATGAAGAGCACGAGGCCGAGGTAGAGCCGCTTGTTCATACCGGGTACCGCGTCGACGCAGGCGCGGTACCAGAGGTACGACCCGACGAGGGCGAGCAACCCGAAGATGAAGAACCCTGCGACCACGTTGGAACCGAAGACGAAGTACACGACGCCGGTGAACCAGCGGATGAAGTTGGTCTTGCGGAGGTTGTCGAGCTGCGGAACGATCCCGCCGCCCCTCCAGCCTTCGGCGAACTGGCGGCCGAACTCGTCGTACTTGATCGCGTCACCCTGGCTGTCGTAGCTCAGGGTCAACGTGAGGTAACGCAGGTACGACATCCCGATCTTGACGGCGACGCCGAGGATCAGGAAGCGCCCGATCCAGTCTTCGTCGGGTCGCAGTCGGGTGATGCGCCGGGTGGCGGCGATGGCGAAGAGGAACGCCGCGGCCGGTACGAGGAAGAGCCCGAGGAACTCGATGCCGATCTGCGCTCCGATCGCAGTGAGGACCAGCAGTCCGACGCCACCCAGACCGTGACGCATGCCGGAGATCGGCGGCGACGCGGCCGCGGCGTCTCGTCGGCTGTCGGGGATCGGCGTGGGGTCGGGCTCGGCTGCGCCGGCGACGTCGGGGGAACCGGGCGACGGTGGAGGCGCGCCGCCGCCGTGAGCCGCTGCGCCCTGGCCGGCTCGCTTGTCGCTCCAGCGCTGCTGGCGCGAACGTGGACGGGGATGGAGTCGTCCGCCGGCGCGGCCCGGAGCGGACGGCTCTCCGTGGGGCCGGGCGACGTGGGCCACCGGGGAGCGCGGCGCGAGCGCGACGAGCGGCGGGCTCGCGGGGCGTTGGCGGTGGCTGCGGGCCGCGACGGGTGTCGGGGGAGGCAGGGAGACAGCGGGTTCGGGTGAGCCGGGTGGAGGGTCGACGATGCCTGCGGGTCCGTCGGCGCGGGGGTCCGCGCGGGCGTCGAGGGTGCGGTGGTAGAGCTCGAGCCAGCGGCGGCCGTAGAGGCGCGGCGTGGCGTCGGCGCCGTAGTTCCACCGCATGAACGCAGGCGAGGGGGCCACGAGCGCCCGGGTGAGGGTGATCCGCCGACCCACGTTGCCGCGCAGGAGCTCGTCGATGCGGCGTTTCGCCGAGCGGGTCGGCGGTGGCGGCAGCGGGGTCGGGGTGGGGTGTCGGCCGGCCAACGCGGCGAAGGGCTCCGGAAGGTCGATCCCGATGCCGTCGACCACCGCGCGAAGGGCGTTCGACACCGGGTCGGTCGCCTTCCAGCGGCGGATCATCTCAACGGCCCGCTCGGCATCGAGGTCGGGATGCAGGCAGAGCTGGGCGACGTCGCGGATCGACAGAGCCCGGGCGAGCCCGTCGCCCATGACCGCGTGCAGGGCCGTCTCGACGAGGTGTGCTTCCCACGACGGACCCGGAATCGCGACGCCGCCGATCAGGACGAGTCGACGCTCCGACAAGATCTCGTCGACGTCGATCGAATCCGCGAGACGCCCTGCGACCAGGGTCCGGTGCAGGTCGATCACCACACCACCGGGGTGGACGAGCTGGAGGGCCTTGCCCACCCGCGCGTCGTATCCGGGCGCGGGTTCCGGCCGGCCGCGTTCGTAGCCCTGCGCCTCGAGCGCCCGAACCGCCGAACCGTGCTGTCGTCCGGACACGAGGATGTCGAGGTCGGTGAAGGGCCGAAGTGACGGGTCGGGGTACGCGCCGTGCGCCAGCACC
>JBBQMI010000172.1:0-5107 GCA_038328825.1 Acidimicrobiia bacterium
GCACGGATACTGGTGGGCGCCCTTGGGTCGGCGCCCGGCTCTGTGGTCCCCTGGGAGCGAGGCGGGGAAGGGTCCAGCCCCCAGGCCCCAAACCGAGATGCGACGGAGGAAACATCCATGGCCGGTGATGTGGTCACGGCACGAGGTCTCTACCGGACGTTCGAAGCGGAGCTCGCCCCGGTCCGCGCGCTCCGGGGTGCCGATCTCGACGTGGGCGTCGGGGAGTTCGTCGCCATCATGGGCCCTTCCGGGTGCGGCAAGTCGACCCTCCTGAACCTCGTCGCGGGCCTCGACCGCGCCGACGAGGGCGACATCGTGGTGGCGGGGGAGAGCCTCGTCGGCCTCGACGACAACCAGCTCGCCACCCTGCGACGGGGACACGTCGGCATCGTCTTCCAGTTCTTCAACCTGCTCGAGACGATGACGGTGCTCGAGAACGTGCTCATGCCCGCCCTCATCGCGGGGACGAAGCGGAGGGCGGCGGAGTCGCGCGCCCGAGACCTGCTCGACCTGTTGGGCATCGGCGACAAGGCCGACCAGGCGCCCGCGGCACTCTCCGGCGGCCAGCGTCAGCGGCTCGCGATCGCGCGCGCCCTCGCGAACGAGCCCACGTTGCTGCTCGCCGATGAACCGACCGGCGCGCTCGACTCCGAGGGCGGCCTCGAGATCCTCGAGCTCTTCCGACGTCTCCACGCGCAGGGCCAGACCATCCTGCTCGTCACCCACGACCAACCGGTCGCCGACGCCGCGCAGCGGATCGTCCACATGCGCGACGGTCGCGTCGACGACGACGGTCGCGTCGACGCGTCGGTCGCCGCCGCGACGGGGGAGTAGGAGAAGCAGCCGTGGCTGCTGTCCGACTCTGGGTCCAGGCCGACCTCCGGCGCCGGTGGCTCTCGTGGGCGGTCCTCGGCGTGCTCGCAGGGCTCGTCGTCGGACTCGCCGCGGCGGGCGCGGTGGGGGCACGACAGTCTTCTGGTGTGGTCGACGCGTACGACGCGCGGTTGTCGGGTTTCGACGCCGGGGTGCTCCCGAACGATCCCGCCTTCGACGTCGCGAAGCAGCGCGCGGTCGCGGATCTGCCCGAGGTCACCCGGGCGGCACCGTTCGCCATCATGTTCGTGAATGCCGCCGGGAACGACGACTTCTGGCCCGGTCTCGTGCCGACGACGAAGCAGAGTGCGCGGCTCATGCGCGACGTGCTCGTCGACGGCCGCTATGCGGCCGACAAGGCGCCGCACGAGGCCGTCGTCGACGAGAATGCCCGCGACCAGCTCGGGTTCGGGATCGGATCGAGGTTCGCTCTCACCGGCACGAGTGACGACGGGAAGCGGATCAGGACCTACTTGAAGGTCGTCGGCATCACGAAGTCCGTGACTCCCACCGGCTATGGATGGATGCCGTCGCCTGCCTTCTATGAGTACGGCACCAACCTCGGCATACCGTCCTTCACCAACATGTTCGTGGGTCTCCGACAAGGCGAGGCCGGGATCGAGCAGCTCGAGGGCGACGTCGCCCGCATCGCCGGCCGCCCCGTCAACATCATGAACACCGCCGACGAGCAGCGCGCGATCCACAACTCCACCGATCTCGAGTCGCAGGGCCTCTGGCTGTTCGCGCTCGCGGTGCTGCTCGGAGGTGGGACTCTGGTCGCGCAGGCTTTGGCGCGCTCGGTCACGACGGGCGCTCGCGACCTCCCCGCATGGTCGGCGATGGGTGCCGATCGTCCAACGCTCGTCGCGGGCCTGGCGCTCCCAGGTCTCGTCACTGCCTTGGTCGCGCCGGTCGTCGCAGTGTTCGTGGCCGTCGTGCTCTCGCCGCGGTTCCCGATCGGCGTCTCCCGTCGGTACGACCTGCACCTGGGGGTCAACGCCGACTGGACGGTCCTCCTCCTCGGCGCGCTGATCGCGTTCCTGGCCATCGCGGGAGGAAGCACGCTCGTCGCGATCTGGCGGGTCCGTTCCGGTGAGGCGCGGGCGGTGAGGCCGTCGACCGTCGGCCGGCTGGCCACGTTGAGCGGAGCTCCTCCGGCGGTCGCGATCGGCACCCGCCTCGCGCTCGAACCCGGCCGGGGGCGGCGCGCCGTGCCGGTTCGCTCGGCGCTCATCGGCGCCATCGTCGGAGTGCTCGGGGTCGTCGCGTGCTTCACGTTCCGTGCCGGCATCGACGACGCAACCACGCGGCCCGAACGATCGGGGATCGTCTGGGACTCGTACCTGGCGCCCGAAGACGGCCCGTTGCCCGCAAAGCCCGTCGCGGCGCTGCTCGCGGACTCCGCGGTGTCGAGCGCGGTGCGCGCTCGATGGGTGCGTTCGGTCACGTTCGGGGGGCGTTCGATCCCGACCTGGGCGACCGCTCCTGCGAAGGGCGACATGCAATGGGTCGTGCTCTCGGGCCGGGCCCCCCGCGGACCTGATGAAGTCGCGCTCGGGCCGGCGACGATGTCGGAGCTGGGGCTCAAGGTCGGTGACCACACCGTGGGCGTGCACCGCACGCGCCTGACGGTCGTCGGTGAGGTGCTGTTGCCGGAGTCACCGCACACGGGCTACACGGACGGTGCCTGGATCCCGAGGTCGGCGCTTGCAACCTTGCAACCGAACCGTGACCGTCGCGTCGACGGGTACGACATGCTCCTCGTCCGGTGGCGGCCCGGCGCCGACGTCAAGGGTGCAAGCGCCGCACTCGCGAAGCAGGGCGCTCCACCGTCTCCTGCCGAGCTCCCGCTGCAGGTGCAGGCGCTGCGGCAGACCTACTCGCTCCCGCTGGTACTCGGCGTGTTCCTCGCGTTGCTCGCGGTCGCGACCCTGGCGCATGCGCTCGTCACGACAGTTCGTCGTCGTCGCCACGAGCTCGCGGTCCTCCGTGCGCTCGGATTCACCCGCCGACAGTCGCGACTTGCGATCGCGTGGCAGGCCACGCTGCTGATCGTGATCGGCCTGGTCGTCGGCGTCCCGCTGGGAGTCGTGTTCGGCCGGCTCGTGTGGCGTTCGCTCGCCGTCAGCTTCCCGCTCGTCTACACGCCGCCCTTCGCGCTCCTTGCGACCGTCCTGGTCGTTCCCGTCGCCCTCCTCGTCGCAAACCTCCTCGCGGCGTGGCCGAGCCGCCGGGCGTCCAGGATTCAACCCGCGGCCGTGTTGAGATCGGAATGAGCAATCGATGACCGCCGACATGATCGCCGCCACCGCCGTCGCCGCCGGATGGATCCTCGCTGGTCTGTTCTCGTCGCGCGCCGGCGCACCGGCGCGGTTCGCGCTCGGTGTGGGCGTCGCGATCGGAGCCGCGACCCTCGCGGCGGGATCCGGCGCGGAGGTCGCAGCGGGCGCGTGCGCGGGAATCGCGATCGCAGGGGTCGCGGCGCTCTTCGCCTCCCTTCCCGAGTTCCACCTCGGCACCGCGGGGACGCGATGGTTCGCGGGAGCCGCCGTCGTCGCGGGAGCGGTCGTCGGCGGGATCAGTACGCCCGATCCGGCACCGGCGCTCGTCGCGTTCGGTGCCGTTGCCGGCGCACTCGCTCTGGTGATCGGCGCCCGTCGGTCACGCGTCGCGGGCGACCGTCAGCGCCGGCGGGTCCAGTGGACCTACCTCGCGCTCGTCATCGTGGCCGACGTCGTGGTCGTCGCGGGGGCGTTGCACCTCCTGATCGACCGTCCGGTCGAGCTCGGACCGGTGCTCGGATGGGCCTCGCTGCTGATCCCGGCGAGCGTGGCCGTCGCGAGCCGACCGCGTGCGGCGCTGCGCGTCGATCGGGCGCTCGCGGCCACGGTCGTCGTCAGTGGCCTCGCGCTGCTCGTCACGGTCGTGCTGCTCGTGGTCGTGCTCGGGCTGGGCAGCGCGCCCGAGGGTCGCGAGCGAACGGTCCTGCTCCTGTGCCTCGCCGGCGTCGCGGTGGCCGGACTGCTGGCTCCCGCCGCGCTCGCGCGCCTCCGCGTCACCGCCAACCGCGTCGCGTACGGCGAGCAGAGCGACCCGGTCGACTCGTTGCGCACCTTCGGAACGCGTATGACGCGTGCGTTGCCGCTCGAAGAGCTCCTGCAGCAGCTCGCGGAGCTCCTGCACCGCCACCTCCGGCTCACCGCGGCCGAGGTGTGGACGGGGGCGCCGGCGGAGCTGCAGCTCGTGGGCGCGGTCCCGCACCGCCAGCCGCCGCCGATGCACGTCACCGACGACGAAGCCGCGGTGGTCGCTCGGGCTGGAGTCTCCGGCGACGCGTGGCTCGAGGTGTGGCTGCCCAGCCTCGTCGATCCCGGCGACACCAGCCGGGTGGTGCCGCTCGCGCTCGCCGGCGAGCTGCTGGGTCTCGTCGTGTGCCGCCGTCACCTCGATGCCGATCCGCTCACGGAGTCGGAGGAGCAGACACTCGCCGACGTCGCCCGGCAGGTCGCGCTCGCTATCCACAACAGCCAGCTCGACTCCGCGCTCCAGGCGAGCCTCGCGCAGCTCCAGACCGCCAACTCCGATCTCCGCGCGTCGCGGTCGCGCATCGTGGCCGCATCCGACGAGTCGCGCCGGCGCATCGAGCGCAACCTGCACGACGGTGCGCAACAGCACCTGGTGGCGCTGGCGGTGAAGGTCGGACTGGCGCGCCAGCTCCTCACGGCCGATCCCGACACCGCGGGGAAGATGCTCGAGGAGCTGCGCGAAGACGTCCAGACGACCTTGACCGAGCTGCGCGAGCTCGCCCACGGGATCTACCCGCCGTTGCTGCGCGACCGAGGGCTGGAGGAGGCGCTGCGGGCCGCGTGCGGACGCTCCACGCTGTACACCGATCTCGAATGTGACGTCGAGCGACGGTTCCCACCCGACGTCGAGGCCGCGGTCTACTTCTGCTGCCTCGAGGCGCTGCAGAACGCGGGAAAGCACGCGGGCTCCGACGCAAAGGTCACCGTGCGCGTCCACGACGACGGATCGTCGGTGCGCTTCGAGGTGGTCGACGACGGTGCCGGCTTCGACGTGTCGATCGGAGGCGGCGGACACGGCTTCGTGAACATGGCCGACCGCCTCGGCGCAATCGGAGGCACGCTCGAGGTGAAGTCGGAACCCGGCGCCGGGACGAGCATCGCAGGGTGCGTCCCCGACGCGCCCGAAGCGGTGTCCCCCGCCTGAACGA
>JBBQMI010000173.1:0-5076 GCA_038328825.1 Acidimicrobiia bacterium
GTTCCGTGATTTCCCCGAGACCGAAAGCCTCGAGCGCTTCATGGCCGAGGTCGTGCCGACTGTCACCGGATAGGCCCTCGCCCGCGTCGCCACCGCTAGTGTCCGCGGCCGTGATGAGCACCCCATGACGGTCGGCGCGCCCGTGCAGCCGGCTCCTCCGAAGTCCGATTCTCCGCAGTCAGGCGAATCGGGGCCGTTCGACGGTCGCCGCGGGCGCTGGTTCCTCGCGACAGCGATCGTCGTGGTCGTGGCCGGCATCGGCCTGCGATTCTGGACCCGATCCGATCTCTGGCTCGACGAGGCCCTCACCGCGAACATCGCGCGCGCTCCGCTGGGCGATCTCGTGTCGCTGTTGAAGCACGACGGCGCCCCGCCGCTCTACTACGTGCTCCTCCACGGCTGGATGCGGGTCTTCGGCACCGGCGACCTCGGGATCCGGTCGTTGTCGGGAGTCCTGGGCGTCGCGCTGGTGGCGTTGTGCTGGCCCGCGGGCGCGCGGCTCGGGGGCGACTCCCGCGCCCGCCGGCAGTGGGTCGCAGTCACAGCTGTCCTCGCGGTCGCGGCGTCGGCCTACGCGATCCGGTTCTCCACCGAGAACCGCATGTACATGCTCGAGATGGTGCTCGTCCTGCTCGGGTACCTCGCGATCTGGCGCGCGCTCGAACGCCCCACGCTCCCGCGGTTGGCGGCGGTGACGCTCGCGACCGCGGCGTTGCTCTACACCCAGTACTGGGCCCTCTACCTGGTCGCGGTGGTCGGTGCGTGTCTCCTCGGAGTCGCGTGGCGCGGCGAGCCGCGCGGTCCGGCACGCCGCACCCTGCTCGCGGTCGTCGTCGGCGGATGCGCCTTCCTGCCGTGGGTGCCCACGTTCCTCTTCCAGGCTGCGCACACCGGAACGCCGTGGACCACGGCGACGCTTCCCCCGACAGGCGTCAGCCTCACGATCACCGAGTTCGCGGGGGGTGAGCACTTCGAGGGCGACCTCGTTCAACTGCTGCTCCTGCTGCTCCCGCTCCTCGCGCTCTTCGGGGCCGCGGTGAGCCGACGACACGTCGACCTCGACCTCACGACGCGTCCGGGCGTGCGGTGGGAGTGGATCGCGTGGGCGGCGACCCTCGTGGTCGGACTCACTGCCTCGTACGCGGCGGCCAGCGCCTTCCAGGGTCGCTACGCCGCGATCGTGTTCCCGATCTTCATCCTCACGCTCGCGTTCGGTATCACCGTGTTCGGAAGTCGGGGGGTGCGCTACGGGTTGATCGCCTTCATCGTGGCGTTCGGACTCGTGGGGGGTGTGCGCAACGGGCTCGAGCACCGGACCCAGGCCGGTACCGTCGCCGCGGCCGTGAACCGCGGCGCGCGTCCCGGCGACGTCGTCGCCTTCTGCCCCGACCAGGTCGCGCCCGCGGTCAGTCGCCTCATCACCGGCGACGTGGAGCAGGGCGTGTTCCCGGGCTTCCGTCGCCCCGACATCGTCGACTGGTTCGACTACGAGGACCGCAACCGCGCGGCCGACCCGAACGTGTTCGCCGACGACGTGCTCGCGCGCGCCGGGAGCGACGGGGCGATCTACTACGTCTACGCGAGCGGATACCGGACGCTCGACCTGAAGTGCGAGGCGATCGCCCAGCGTCTGAGCGAGGCGAGGCCCGCCCCGGCGGTCCTCGTCAGCGACGACGGCGCGACCTTGGAGCACGAGAACCTCCTCCGCTTCGGCCCCACTCCCACCCGGTGAACACGGCGGAATCGGCCACGGAGGGCGTGCGCTCGGATCTCCAGCGCGCGCTCCTCCCGTGGATCGCGGCGCGGGTCGTCGTGGTCGCCGGGCTCGCGGGCGCGCTGCGACTGTTCGACCGCCACGGCCGCGGCGTTCGCCCGGCGTCGCTCCAGCAGGCGCTGCTCTCCTACGACGCCGACTTCTACCGCGCGATCGCAGAGCACGGCTACCACCGCACCGGGGGGAGCCTCCGGTTCTTCCCGCTCGTCCCGCTCGCCGCGCGTGTCCTCGGATTGTTCGGTGACCACGTCGACATCGCGCTCCTCGTGGTGGCCAATGCGTGTGCCTTCGGGTTCCTCGTGGTGCTCGCGCGACTCACGCGCCTCGAGACCGCCGACGAACGCGTCGTGCGTGCCGCGGTGTGGCTCGGCGCGCTGGCACCACCCGCCGTGGTCCTCGTGATGGGGTACGCCGAATCGGCCCTGCTCCTCCTGTCGGTCACCACCTTCTGGTGCCTGCGTACGAACCGACCCGGTCGCGCCGCGGCGTTCGGCTTCCTCGCCGGGCTGTGTCGACCGTTCGGGATCCTCCTGGTCGTGCCCGCGGCGATCGAGGTCGCGCGGGGCTGGTCCGGGGCGTCGGCGAAGGAACGGACCGCGGGGATCGCCGCGATCCTGGCGCCCGGCGTCGGGGTCGCGGTCTACCTCGCCTGGGTCGGCGACCGGTTCGGCGACGTCTTCCTCCCGCTCCGGATCCAGCAGGCGTCGAACCTCCGGGGCGAGTTCCGCGATCCGATCTCGAGCATCGCCGACACGATCACGAACGCGTCCGACCGACCGACCGGTTTGGTCCATCTCGTGGCGATCGCCGGATGCGTCGCACTCCTGGTCGTGGTGGTGCGCAGACTGCCCGTGTCGTACACCGCGTACGCGGGGCTCTCGCTGCTGCTCGCGGTGTCGGCGGAGAACCTCGACTCGTTGGAACGGTACGCCCTGAGCGCGTTTCCGCTGCTCATCGGGGCCGGCCTGTGTCTCCGGCGGTCGGTCGTCATGTGGGTGGCCGTGGGAGTCTCGGCGCTCGGTCTCTGCGCGACGTCGACCGCCGTGTTCCTCGCGCGCTGGGTTCCCTGACCGCGGACCCACCCCGGGATCGGCGGGCGCGGTCGGTACACTGACCCCTCGGGCCGCGACGAACGATCTCGGGGAGCATGATGGGGAAAGGCGGGCAAGACGACGAGGCGACGATCGCCGCGCCCCCTCCTGAAGTTGTCATCATCGGAGCCGGACCGGCCGGTCTCACCGCGGCCTACGAGCTCAGCCGCCGCGGGTTCGCGTCGACGGTCCTCGAGGCCGACGACGTCGTCGGCGGGATCAGCCGTACCGTCGAGCGCGATGGGTGGCGCTTCGACATCGGTGGCCACCGCTTCTTCACGAAGGTCCAGGCGGTCAACGACCTCTGGTTCGAGATCCTCGGCGCCGACGAGATGTTGCAGCGCCCCCGAATGAGCCGGATCTACTACCGCGGCAAGCTTTACGACTATCCGATCAAGCCGGTGAACGCGTTGCGCAACCTCGGCTTCGTCGAGGCGGTGCGATGCATGGCCTCGTACGTGATGGCGAAGGTGCGCCCGCCGAAGGACCAGAGCTCGCTCGAGGGCTACATCGTCGCGAACTACGGGTGGCGGCTCTACCGGCACTTCTTCCAGACCTACAGCGAGAAGCTCTGGGGCGTTCCCGCGTCGGAGATGTCGGCCGACTTCGGCGCGCAACGCATCAAGGGGATGTCGCTGTGGCATGCGGTGTGGGAACCGCTCCGGGCCCGACTCTTCGGTCGTCGCGAGAAGGGCAAGCAGGTCACGAGCCTCATCGAGGAGTTCAACTACCCGAAATACGGCCCGGGCGAGATGTGGGAGAAGGCCGCCGAGAAGGTCGCGGCCACGGGGACCAAGGTCATCTTCGAGAGCGCCGTCACGCGGGTCACGCTCGCCGACGGTGGCGCGGTGTCGGTCACGGCAGAGAGCGCCGGCGCGACCGGTACCTACGACTGCACGCACGTGATCTCGTCGATGCCGATCGGTGCGTTGCTCGAGGCGATGCACCCCCCCGCTCCGACCGAGGTGCTCGAGGCCGCACGCGACCTGCGGTACCGCGACTTCATGACCATCGCGCTCGTCGTGCCCCTCGAGTTCAGCTTCCCCGACAACTGGATCTACATCCACGATCCGGGCGTGAAGGTCGGCCGCATACAGAACTTCGGATCGTGGTCTCCGTACCTCGGGACGGAGGGGCGCACCTGCCTCGGCCTCGAGTTCTTCGTGAACGAGGGCGACGAGATGTGGGAGAAGTCCGACGCCGACCTCGTCGAGCAGGCGAAGCGAGAGCTGCAGCAGCTCGGCCTCGGCGACGCGTCACGGGTCGAGGCCGGTTACGTCGTGCGGATGCCGAAGGCGTACCCCGTGTACGACGACTTCTACAAGGCCGACGTCCAGGTGCTGCGCAGCTGGCTCGACGCGCACGCGCCGAACGTCTACCCGGTCGGGCGCAACGGCATGCACCGGTACAACAACCAGGACCACTCGATGTACACGGCGATGCTCTCGGTGGAGAACATCTTCGGCGCGCGCCACGACGTGTGGACCGTGAACGTCGACGCTGAGTACCACGAGGAGCAGATCGGGACCGACGTCGATGCGGCCACGCCGAGCGGCACTGGCCGCGACGCCCCGCTGATCCCCCGGAGCGTGCTCGACGCTCCTCGCGGCCCGCGAGCGTGACCGGGAGCAGGGCCCGGTCCGCGCCCGTGTGACTACCCTCCACGGGGACATGACCACTGTTCCCGAGTCGGAAGCCTCGGCCGTGCGGCCCCGGTTCGACTGCTTCGACGGCCTGCGCGCGATCGCCGCGATCGTCGTCGTCATGCACCACACGGCCTACGCGACGGGGGAGACGTTCCGGTCGGAGCTCGGCCCGTACTTCGCCCGGGCCGACATCGGTGTCGCGATCTTCTTCCTGATCTCGGGGTTCCTGCTCTACCGTCCGTTCGTCGCGACGCACCTCGGCGACCTTCCCGCTCCCGGCGCGCGGGCGTACCTCCGGCGGCGGGCCGTGCGGATCTTCCCGGCGTACTGGGTCGCGCTGATCGGGATCTCCGTCTTCATCGGGTTCGTCCCGGGCCAGCAGCTCAACGGGGTCTGGAGCTGGGTCTGCCACTTCCTGCTGATCCAGGTGTACCAACCCGACCAGCTCGTCCGGGGCATCACGCAGTCGTGGACGCTCGCGGTCGAGATCTCGTTCTACCTCTTCCTGCCCGTGTACGCACTGGGGATCCGTCGGCTCGCCGCGGCCCGGCCGCGCCGCGCGCGG
>JBBQMI010000174.1:0-5075 GCA_038328825.1 Acidimicrobiia bacterium
GCTCGGTGAGTACGACGCCCTCCTCGACGACGCGCTCGACTTCTACCGGCCCTACCTCCGGAACGACAAGAACTTCATCCGGGCCCGTGACGGCGGGAACCCACCCGACGCCATCCGCATCAGCGACGACGACCTCGCCGCGCTGAGCATCGTGCACTTCGAGCAGAAGCGCGACGCCCGCCGCGTCCGGGCGAGCGGTTCACCGCTGCCTCAGCGGTAGACGTTCACCGTCTCGTCGAGCCCGAAGATCGCCGGGTCGGCGCGTCCGGTGGCCACGTAGACGAACTCCATCGGGTCTCCGGTGATCCGAGAATCGCCGCCCCCCGAGACGGTGAACTCCGGAACTCCGTCGAACGCGAGCGTCATCGGCGCATGGCCCTGCTCGGTGAGCACGTCGCCGAGGTGCGAGATCGCCACCGGTATGCCCCGGTGCGGTCCGCTCGGGCGACCGACAGCGGCGCGGATGTCGTCGGCGTGGAGGAACGCGTCGTACCAGAGCGCTTCCACTCCGGCACCGAGCGTGCCGGGCCCGGCCGGGCTCGGCCCGTTCCACGCGTCGTCGTCGAACACTCCCAACAGATCACCCGCCGCCGTCGTGGCGAGAGCGAGCTCGTCGCCCAGCTCGGTTGCCGTTCGACCTCGACGTTCCTCGACCTGACGTTGCGTCACCTCGGGTGTCCCGAGACCGTCGAACCGTCCTGCGGTGACGTCGGCGATCTGACCGATCACGTGCGCGGCGACGTCGCCGGCCGACCACTCGCCGCACCGACTCGGCGTTGCCAGCTCGGCGCCATCCAGCGAGCGCACGAGCTGTTCGAAGTCTTCGAGCTCGGCCGGCAGACCGGCGATCACGTCTTCACGCGGCAACGTCATCCGGGAACCCTCCTCGTCGATCCGACGAACCTACCCCGGTCGCTACAGTCACGCGCATGAGTCACTCCCTGCGCGCGGTCGAGCTCGACTTCCTCGACGAGGCACCGCTGCGGTTCGAGTACGTCAGCCCCGACCTCCCCGCGTCGCCGGCCGAGCTCTTCGCCGTGATCGGCTCTGATCCGTCGGGGTGGAGCTGGTTCCCGGGACTCGAAGCGGGCGGCTACGAGGGCGACGGTCCGCATGGCGTCGGATCCCGGCGATGGGTCCGCATGGGTGAGACGACGTACCGCGAGACGATCCTCGCGTGGGACGAGCCCACCCGTTGGGCCTACCGCGTCGACGAGACGTCCGACGAGGTGTTCGACGCGCTGCTCGAGGAGTGGTTCGTCGAAGCTGCCGACGGCGGGAGCCGGTTGCGCTGGACGTTCGCGTTCGCGCCCCGCGCCGAGCTCGCCGACGTGCTCGCCGGATCGCACGAGCTCATCGGCCAGACGTTCGCGTCGGCGATGTCGGGTCTCGCCGATCTCCTCCGCGGCGAGGCGTAGTCCTCCGGCGCGCCTCGGGGAGACGGCTCACCCGCCGGGCTCCCACAACGTCGCCTCGTATCCCTGCTCGAGGAGCTCGTCGAGCGTCGCGCCGCTCACACCCTCGAGCTGGATGTGGTCACGCAGCATGCACCCGGGCGTGGGGAGCGTCGCCCGGTCGGGCCAGTCGTCGGGCCTCCACATCGCGCCCCGGCGGAACGCCTTGGTGCAGTGGATGAACGCCTCCGACACGTCCACACCGATCGCGGCGGTCGGCCGTCGGCCCTTCACCGCGCACGCTTCGAGGACGTCGGGGTCACGGGTCAGGCACGCCTTGCCGTTCGCCCGGAGCGTCTCCTCGAGGCCCGGGATCACGAAGAGGAGGCCGACGCGGTCGTCGTGCAGGAGGTTGGTGAGCGAGTCGAGCAGGTTGTTGCCTGCGAGATCGGGGATGGCGAGGCGGTGGTCGTCGAGCACGACGACGAACCCGGGCGGACCACCCTTCGGCGAGACATCGGCGGTGCCGTCGGGCGAGGCCGTGCCGACCAGCACGAACGTCGCGTGGTCGACGAACGCCCGGCAGTGCTCGTCGAGGTGGTCGATCCGCTTCCGGGCCGTGGTCTCGGAGGGCTGGCGGTAGTGCTCCCGGAGCTCGGCCTCGTTGGAGATGCGCTCCCGGAACGGGCTCATCACCCCAGACTAGGAGGAGAAGCAGAAGACCAGCAGGAGAAGCGGAGCCGGCAGACACGATCGCGTGGAAGGCGAAGTGGTGGGCGGTCGAGCCGGCGGCGCGGATCCGACCCTTGAGGTGGGGTCGCCCCGACCCGGGCTGCGCTGCTAGAGATAGGTCCATGGCTGACATGTGCAAGGACCGAGTAGTGGTGGTGACCGGCGCCGGCCGGGGTATCGGGCGCGAGTACGCGCTGATGCTGGCGGGCGAGGGCGCCAGGGTCGTGGTGAACGACGTCGGCGGCAGCCGCGACGGCACCGGTCACGACGGTGGGCCGGCCCACGACGTCGTCGCCGAGATCGAGGGTTTCGGTGGTACGGCGGTTGCCAACGGCGACGACATCTCGAGCTGGGACGGCGGCAGCAACGTCGTCAAGCAGGCGATCGACACCTACGGCACCATCGACGCGGTCATCAACAACGCGGGCATCCTGCGCGACCGGATGCTCGTGAACATGACCGAGGAAGAGTGGGACGCCGTCATCAAAGTGCACCTCAAGGGGACGTTCTCGGTGTCGCGCTTCGCCGCCGCGTATTGGCGTGAGCAGTCGAAGGCGGGCAAGACGAACGACGCGCGCATCATCAACACGACGTCGCCGTCGGGGATCTACGGCAACGCGGGTCAGACGAACTACGGCGCGGCGAAAGCCGGGATCGCGAGCTTCTCGATCATCGCCGCGATGGAGCTCGAGCGCTACGGCGTGACCGTGAACGCGATCGCCCCGACCGCGCTCACCCGCCTCACCGAAGATCTCGGTCTCGGCGGTGCCGACGAGAAGACCAAGGCGGCGATGGACCCGCGCTGGATCGCCCCGCTCGCCACGTGGCTTGCGTCGAGCCAGTCGGCCGGCGTGACCGGTCGCGTGTTCGAAGCGTCGGGCGCGTACCTCGCGGTGGCCGAGAGCTGGCACCGCGGCCCGAGCCACGAGGCCATCGACGACCCGACCAAGGTCGACGCGGTCGTGCGCAAGCTCCTTGCCGATGCCCGCCCGAACGCCGACATGTTCGGCAACGACAAGAAGAGCTAACGCACCACGGCTCGGGCCCGGTCAACTTCGACCGTCTCGAACCACGTCTCGAGCTCGGTCACCATGCGGGCGGTGCGCGCCGGCTCCACGCCGGCGAGATCGTGCTGCTCGAACGGGTCGTCGACGATGTCGAAGAGCAGGGCCGGCGCCGCCGCTGGGATCGTGCGGTCGGGCTCGGGACCGGTGCTGATCTCGGTGAACGCGTCGGGCGTGATCTTGAGCGCGGCGTCGATCATCAGGTCGCGGGGGTCGACCTCCATCGTCTCGCTGATCGCCGGTCGCACCAGCTTCCACCGACCGTCTCGCATCGCCGCGTTGCTCTCGCCGACCGGCGTGGAGCGGTTCCACTGCCAGAACCGCACCGACGGGACCTCGCCGGGAGTCCCGCGTAGGAGCGGGAGGACGTCGACGCCGTCGAGCACGAGATAGGGCGGCGGTGCCGCGCCGGCCGCCGCGAGCAACGTCGGCAGCCAGTCGGTGAAGTGCACGAGGTCGTCGATCTCCATCCGGCTCGGGAGCCCGGCGGGCCAACGCAGGATCATCGGCAGCCGGATCCCACCCTCCGTCACGAGTCCCTTGGCGCCACGGAACTGGCAGTTGAAGCGGACGGTGCTCTCGTCACCGTCACCGGTCATCTGTGGACCGTTGTCGCTCGAGAACAGCACCAGCGTGTTCTCCGCGAGGCCGAGGTCCTCGAGCGCGTCGAGGACCGCGGCGACGCCCCGGTCCATCGAGCGCACCATCGCGTAGATCCGACTCACCGCGTCGGTGTACCGGTCCGGATCACGGCACGCGGCGATGTCGGACTCGGGCGCCTCGAGTGGGAAATGCGGCGCGCTGTAGGCGAGGTGGAGGAAGAACGGTTCGTGGCGGTGCCGGCCGAGGAACGCGACCGCCTCCTCCGTGAGTACGTGGGTGAGGTAGCGGCCGTCGGCCTCGAGTCGGGTCCCGTCGCGCTCGATGGTCCAGTCGAAGTAGCGCTGCCAACCACCGATGAAGCCTGCGAACTCGTCGAACCCACGTCGCGTCGGATGGAACCGGGGATCGAGGGCGCCGTTGTGCCACTTCCCCACCAGGCCTGTCGTGTACCCGACCGCGCCGAGGAGGTCGGCGACGGTGCGCTCACCGAGCCCGATGCGGTCGAGCCCCCGAGCTTCCAACGTGTCGATCGCACCGGTGCGATGCGGATAGCGACCGGTCAGGATCGACGCTCGCGCCGGTGCGCAGACGGGCGACGCCGAGTAGTGCTGCGCGAGGCAGGTGCCCTCGCTCGCGAGCCGGTCGATCGCCGGCGTCTCCGTACGGCCGTCGTTGCAGAACCCGAAGTCGCCGTAGCCCATGTCGTCGGCGAGGATCAGCACGATGTTCGGCGGTCTGCCGCGACGGCTGCTCACGCCGGCCAGACGGTCGGCGCCTCGGGGCCGCCGAGGGGATCGCCGTCGCGAAGCTCCCCGTGGTGCGGCTTCGTCGGCATCCCGGGTCGGAGCCGGTAGCGCGCGTCGTCGCCGCAGTAGCGCACGCTCAGGGCCCGACGGCGTGTCGTCGACGACGTGTTCGCTCCGGCGGCGTGGAGCGTGCGCGCGTGGTGGACCGTGAGGTCGCCAGGTCCGAGCTCGAAGCAGAGGAGCTCGACATCGCCGCGCCGTGCGAGCGCATCGACGTCGGGGACGGTTTCTCCCTCGGTGCCCGGGATCTGATCGTCGGTCACGAAGAAGTTGGGTCGGAACGACCGGTCCCAGGTGTGCGAAGCCCGCACGAACCGCATCGCGCCGGTCGCGGCCGTGACCGGATCGAGCGGAACCCACGTGGTGCAGAGCTGCTCGCCGTCGACGTTGAAGTAGCCGAGATCCTGGTGCCACACCGTGCGCTCGCGCGTCTCCGGCTCCTTCACCAGCACGCTGTCCTCCCAGAGGGTGACCCG
>JBBQMI010000175.1:0-5066 GCA_038328825.1 Acidimicrobiia bacterium
GCCCACCCGCAGCGTGCGGGCCCGGGTCGCGCGGCCGCGGCGCATGAGGGCATGGAGTCGGGCGATGAGCACCACGAACGAGAACGGCTTCGAGAGGAAGTCGTCGGCACCGGTGTCGAGTGCCTCGGCTTCGTCGTACTCGCCGTCCTTCGCGGTGAGCATGAGGATGGGCGTCATCACGCCCTCCTCCCGCAGGGTCCGACAGACGCGGTAGCCGTTGAGGCCGGGGAGGAGGATGTCGAGCACGATCGCGGCGAAGTCCTCGGCCCGGGCGCGGTCGAGCCCGACGAGACCGTCGTGGACGACCTCGACCTCGAAGCCCTCGGCCCGGAGGCCGTCGGCGACCGCCTCGGCGAGGCGTACCTCGTCTTCGATGACCAGCACGCGCACGGCCACAAGTCTGGCCGCTCCGGCCGCTCCGACCGGCTCACCCTGAGAGCGGGGCTCAGGCGCCGCACGAGCCATCGGCCGGCCGCGACGCCCCGTGCTGGTAGCCTGGACGTCCGGAGCAGTCGTCTGTCCCGCGCTTCGTGCGGGAGCAGACGGCGCCCGAGGGTCACCTCACCGCCGCTCGTGGGCCGATCACCCCTCGTACAGGGGCCGCCCGGCCGGGGACCGTCGCCGAGGACGACCCACCGGCTACACCCACGACTGCGAAAGGTCACCCGGAACATGACAGCTCTCACCTTCGAGGCGCTCGGCGTCTCGGCTCCGCTCGTCGCCGCGCTGAAGGCGTCGGGGATCGAGGAGCCGTTCGCGATCCAGACCCTCACCCTCCCCGACGGTCTCGCCGGCCGCGACGTCTGCGGCAAGGCCAAGACCGGTTCGGGCAAGACGCTCGCGTTCGGCATCCCGCTCCTCGAACGCATCGGCCAGGCGGAGCCGCACCGGCCCCGCGCCCTGGTGCTCGTGCCGACGCGTGAGCTCGCCAACCAGGTCAAGCAGGTGCTCGGGCCGCTCGGCAAGGCGACCGACAAGGTCGTGCGCGCCGTCTACGGCGGCGTGTCGATGGAGCCGCAGATCACGGCGCTCCAGAAGGGCGTCGACGTCGTCATCGGAACCCCGGGCCGGCTCATCGACCTGATGGAGCGCAAGGAGCTCTCGTTCAGCGACGTCGAGGTGCTCGTGCTCGACGAAGCCGACCGCATGGCCGACATGGGCTTCATGCCCCAGGTCCAGAAGATCCTCCACCGCATCGAATCCGCGCACCAGACGTTGCTGTTCTCCGCGACGCTCGACGGCGCGATCGACCGGCTCGTGCAGCGGTACCTCACCGACCCGACGTACCACGAGGTCGAGGCGCAGGAGGTCACCGTCGACGAGATGGTCCACCGCTTCCTGCTCGTGCACCAGATGGACAAGGTGAAGGTCGCGGCCGAGATCTGTCGCAACAACGGCCGCACGCTGTTGTTCATGCGCACCAAGCGCGGCGCCGACCGTCTCGTCACCCAACTCGAGCGCGAGGGCGTGAAGGCGGGCGCGATCCACGGCGACCTCCGCCAGTCGGCCCGTGAGGCCGCGCTGAAGGACTTCGCGTCGGGAAAGGTCCCGGCGCTCGTCGCCACCGACGTCGCCGCCCGCGGGCTCCACATCGACGAGGTCGACGTGGTCGTGCACTATGACCCGCCGGAGGACCAGAAGGCCTACCTCCACCGCTCGGGCCGCACCGCCCGCGCCGGCGCCAAGGGTGTGGCGGTCACGCTGATGCTCTACAACCAGGAGAACGAGATCCGCGTCATCCAGCGACGGCTCAACCTCGACGAGCCCATCGTGGAGATCTTCTCCAACGACCCCCGCCTCGCCGACCTCCACGTCTTCGGCAACGAGAGCGAAGCCGTCGCGTAACCTCTGGTCGACTCCGCTGCATCGGCTCGATCGCTCACCCGTTCACGGCCCGCGTAGGCGTGTCCGCCGACTCCGCTGCGTCTCCTCGCCGCTGGTGCGTTGGGGGCGTCGACCGTTGCGGGGAACGACGTTCACGTGGGAGACCTCGCCGGTGCCCTCCGGGTCGATCACTTGCAGCACGCCCCGGCGGCGCGCGTCGGCGAGCATGCGCTGACGGGCCATGCGTCGCTGTCGGAGCCGCTTCACCGCGCGGCGACGCAGCAGCACGACCACCACGAGCAGCACGAACGCGAGCACGACGACGTTGCGCAGCGTGAACCAGCTGCCGCCACCGCTCCCCGAACTGCTCGCCGCCGCTACGGTCGGCGCGGCAACGGCCGCGGACGCGGCCGCCGTGCGTTCCACCTGCTTGTCATTGACCGCGGTCGGTGACGAGCCCTTGGGGTCGGTACCGTTCGGAGCTGCCGACCCGAGGGCGGGCGCGCCGAGGGCCCGGGGAAAGCCGGCGATCACCTCGCGCCGTGCGTCGACCGTTGCGACGCGGACGGGCGGGAGCTTCGCCGTCGCGCTCTGGGCCGCGACCGGCGTCGCGAAGCACTGGTCGTTGAGGCGGGCCGCCCACCCGTCGACGTCGTAGATCCCGAGCACGACCGCGACACACGTGCGGCCCTCGCGGGTCGCGCTCGCGACCAACGTACGGTCGGCCTTCTCGGTGTAACCGGGCTTGAGGCCGGTCGCGCCGGCGTACCCGTTGAGCCAGCTGTCGTTGTGGTTCGGGACGGTGCGCGCCAGGCCGGTGGGGTCGGTGAAGTCGTACTCGAGGAGCTTCGCGGTGTCGGCGATCGCGGGCACCGAGAGCGCGTTGCGACCCACCACGGCCAGGTCGTAGGCGCTCATCGTGCTCCCGTTGCGGAACCCCTCACCTTCGGCATCGAGGCCGGCGGGGTCGCTGAGGGTGCTGTCACGCAGACCCCAGCGCTTGCCCGCGGTCTGCATGTCGGCCGCGAACTGTTCCAGGCTCCCCGACGCGTTCTCGGCGATTGCGTACGCCGCGTCGTTGGCGGAGGCCATGAGCATGGCGTGCACCGCGTCGGTGAACGGCCACACCTGGCCTTCCTTCATGTTGATGTTCATCGCCGGCTGGTTCGCGGCGAGCGCGCTCACCTGGAGCGAGGCGTCGAGGGGGAGCCGTTCGAGTCCGGCGAGCGCGGTCACGAGCTTCATCGCACTCGCCGGCGGTAGCGCCTGGTGCTCGTTGTGAGCCGCGATGATCGCCCCGGTGTCGACGTCGGCGACGAGGAAGCCGAGCGGTTGGGGTTCGTCGGGGACCGCCGGGTGGCCGGCGGCGCCGGCCGACACTGCTCCGAGCGCGATCGAGGTCGCGACGAGCGCGCCTGCGATGACGCCAGCGATCGTCCTCCCCGCGGGCATGGCACTCAAGGCTAGGGGAGGCCACCCGCGGATCGGGGCATCCGCCGCCGGGCAGTCGGCGTCGCGACCCGCGCCGAATCGATCGGGAGCGCCCGTCGCGCGTGTGCGAGCATGGTCCCATGGCCCGGATCTCCTCTCGAATCGCGGCGATCGCCGAGTCGGCGACCCTCGCGGTCGACGCCCAGGCAAAAGCCCTGAAAGCCGCGGGCGAACCCGTGGTCGGGTTCGGCGCGGGCGAGCCCGACTTCCCGACGCCGGCGCACATCGTCGAGGCCGCCGAGGCGGCGTGCGCGGATCCGAGGAACCACCGCTACTCACCGACGCCGGGGCTCCCCGAGCTGAGGGCCGCGATCGCCGACAAGACGTTGCGCGACTCCGGGTACGCGTGCACCGCGGCACAGGTCGTCGTCACCAACGGGGGCAAGCACGCGGTCTACAACGCCTGCGCGACGATCCTCGACCCCGGCGACGAGGTCCTCCTCCCCGCGCCCTACTGGACCACCTACCCCGAGACGATCGAGCTCGCGGGAGCCATCACGGTCCCGCTGCCGACCACCGCGGCCTCGGGCTTCCGGGTCGCGGTCGAGCAGCTCGAAGCCGCCCGCACGCCCCGGACCAAGGCGATGTTCTTCGTGTCGCCGAGCAACCCGACCGGCGCGGTGTACCCGCCCGACGAAGTCGAGGCGATCGGCCGCTGGGCGCTCGAGCACGGGATCTGGGTCCTCACCGACGAGATCTACGAGCATCTCACGTTCGGTGCACATCGGTTCAGCTCGATGCCGGTGCTCGTCCCCGAGCTCGCCGACACGTGCATCGTGCTCAACGGCGTCGCCAAGACCTACGCGATGACGGGATGGCGCGTCGGTTGGATGATCGGACCGGCCGATGTCGTGAAGGCGACCACCAACTTCCAGTCGCACACCACGTCGAACGTCGCGAACGTCCCCCAGCGTGCCGCGGTCGCGGCGCTCACGGGCGACCTCTCGGCGGTCGAGGAGATGCGCGCCGCGTTCACGCGGCGCGGCCACACGATGCACGAGATGCTCGCCGCGATCTCCGGCGTGGAGTGCATCGAGCCCCAGGGCGCGTTCTACTGTTTCCCTTCGTTCGAAGGCGTCCTCGGTCGCGAGATCGCGGGACGCGTCCCCACCACGACCTTGGAGTTGTGCGAAGTGTTCCTCGAGGAAGCGCTCGTCGCGATGGTGCCCGGCGAGGCGTTCGGTGCACCGGGATACGCGCGGTTGTCGTTCGCACTCGGCGACGACGACATCGTCGAGGGCATCCAGCGCCTCGCCAAGCTCCTCGCATGAGCGGCGAACGGGTACTCGTCGCCGAGCCGCTCGCCGAGAGCGGTCTCGACGCCATGCGCAACGCGGGGCTCGTGGTCGACGAGCAGCTCGACCTCTCGCCGGCCGCCCTCGTCGAAGCGGTCCGGGGTGCGGCCGCGCTCGTCATCCGCAGTGCCACCCAGGTCACGGCGGAGGTCCTCGCCGCGGGCACCGACCTCGTCGTGGTCGGTCGGGCCGGGATCGGGCTCGACAACGTCGACGTCGCCGAGGCCACCCAACACGGTGTGATGGTCGTGAACGCGCCCCAGTCGAACGTGCTGTCGGCCGCGGAGCACACGATGGCGTTGATGCTCGCCCAGGCGCGCAACGTTCCCCAGGCGCACCGCGACCTCGAGGCGGGCGAGTGGAACCGGTCCCGGTGGACCGGTGTCGAGCTCCACGGCAAGACCCTCGGAATCGTCGGACTCGGACGCGTCGGTGTGCTCGTCGCGCAACGCGCCC
>JBBQMI010000176.1:0-5031 GCA_038328825.1 Acidimicrobiia bacterium
GGCCCCGGACCTCGGCCCAGTCCCACGGGTCGACGGCGGAGTGGATGAGCACCGTGACGCGCGGATCCTTGGCCACGTTGCGACTCCGTTGCCGCTGCGGCTCGGTGTTCACGAGGATCACCTCGCCGTCGGTGTCGACCCAGGTGAGCAGGGCCTGCGGCCGGCCGTCGGGCATCAGCGTCGCGACGGTCGCCAGGTTCTTGCCCTTGGCCAACCGGATCACATCATCGTCGAGGGGCATGCGTTCCCGTCCTTCTCGTGCTTCGTCACGGTCGTCGACCGTGTCGAAGAGCGATTGCCCGAGATCTATGCCCATCCCTGCCGTCGTGTCTTCCCCGCTGATTGCTGCCAAGTGAGCGGTATCCGCTCGGTTTGCAACAAACGGAACCGTGGGGCGAGGTCCGTGCCGGCGTGCGGCTACTTCTTGGCGGCCTCGAAGTAGGGGTTCGTGCCACCCGCATGGTCGGTGACGTCGACGATCTCGGAGATCTCGGGGACGCTGTCGATGATCGCGACCTCGATCCCCTGGCTGAGGGTCGCGGCCGCCATGCCGCAGCCCTGGCACCCGCCGCTCAGTCGCAGGTAGGCGATCGGCTCGTCGACCGCGACGAGGTCGGCGCGACCGCCGTGCGACGCGATCTGCGGGTTGATCTCCTCCTCGAGCACCTGCAGGATCCGCTGCGCGACCGCACCGCTGAGGTCTCCTTCGGGCGCGGGGACGCTCGGAGCCGGGGGGAGGGGGCTGTTCGGGTTCTGGCGCACCATCCCGCCACCGGCGAGGTCGAGCGTGGAACCCTGCACCTTCTCGACGCTCTCGGCCGGCACGACCACGCTGAGGTCGTCGTGGGCCTGGACCGCATCTTCCGCGCCGGCTTCGTCGAAGCGCCGGAAGTACATGTCGTAGGTGTAGGCACCGCTCTGGACGCCGCTCACCTCGAGCCACAACGCGAGGGCATCAGGATCGGTCTCGCTCGCTCGCACCTCGAGGATCTTGACTCGGGCGGCATCCGTGACGGTGACCAGCGCTTCTGACATGCGACCATGATACGCCCGTGCGACGCGTCCTCCTCATCCTCCCCTCCGCCACCTATCGCGCCCCGGATTTCCTCGCCGCGGCCCGGTCTCTGGGCGTCGAAGTCGTCCTCGCGTCCGAGACCGAGCAGGCCATGGCTGACGCGATGGGCGACCGTGCGATCGTGCTCCCCCTCGACGATCCCGACGCGTCGGTCACGGCGATTCTCGGGCTGCACGCCCGGGACCCGATCGACGCCGTCGTCGCCGTCGACGACGGCGGCACGCTGATCGCAGCGATGGCCGCGACCGCGCTCGGCCTCCCCCACAACCCGGCCGGAGCGATCGCCGTCACGCGCGACAAGCTCGCGATGCGACGCGCGTTCGCTGCCGCCGGCGTTCCGCAGCCGCGGTTCGCGCCCGACGAGGCAATCGGGTTCCCGCGGGTGGTGAAACCGGTCGGCCTCTCGGCGAGCCGCGGCGTGATCCGTGTCGACGATCCCGACGAGCTCGACGCAACGGTCGCACGCGTCACCCGTATCGCCGACGGACCGGTGATCATGGAGGAGTACGTGCCCGGGATCGAGGTCGCGCTCGAGGGGCTGCTCGACGAAGGTCGTCTTCGGGTGCTCGCGGTGTTCGACAAACCCGACCCGCTCGTCGGCCCCTACTTCGAGGAGACCATCTACGTGACGCCGTCGCGCCTGCCGACCGGGACGCTCGACGCCATCGGCGCGGTCGCCGCCGACGCTGCCGCCGCGATCGGACTCCGGGAAGGCCCCGTGCACGCCGAGTTCCGGATCACCCACGAGGGTCGGATCGCGACGCTGGAGCTGGCGGCGCGCTCGATCGGCGGTCTCTGCGCGCGGACGCTGCGCTTCGGTGCGGGAATCGCGCTCGAGGAAGTCATCCTGCGCCACGCGCTCGGAATCGCGATCGACGACCTCACGCGCGAGCGCGCCGCCGCGGGCGTGATGATGCTGCCGATCCCGCGAGCGGGAACGCTCGAGACCGTCGTCGGGATCGACGCGGCGCGGGCCGTTCCCGGCATCGTCGGCGTCGAGCTCACGCTGCGCCGCGGCCGGAACGTCGTCCCGCTCCCGGAGGGCGACCGCTACCTCGGGTTCGTGTTCGCGCGCGCCGAAACCCCGGCCGACGTCGAAGCCGCGCTGCGAGCAGCGACCGACGCGCTGGATATCGTCGTCACGTGAAGATCCTGCTGATATCGGCGTACGAGCTGGGCCATCAGCCGCTCTCGGTCGCCGGGCCGGCCGGGGTCCTGCGCGACCGCGGTCACGACGTCAGGATCGTCGACCTGGCCGTCGAGGCCTGGGATCCGACACTCGACGCGTGGGCCGACCGGATCGCGATCTCCACGCCGATGCACACCGCGACCCGCATCGCCCACGAGCTCGCGCCACAGCTCAGCCGTCCGCTCGCGTGCTACGGCCTGTACGCCGACATGTGCGACGACATCGGAACCGTGGTCGGTGGGCGGGATCCCCTCACGGGGCTCGTCCGGTGGATCGAAGACGACCCGGGTGCAACGGTGTCGACGGAAGGCGTCCTGCCGGCGCGCGACCTGCTCCCCGGCCTCGGGGCGTACACGCGGCTCGAGGTCGCGGGTGAGCTCCGCCTCGTCGGTTCGGTCGAGGCGTCGAGCGGCTGCGCGCACCGTTGCCGCCACTGTCCGGTGCCCGTCGTCCACGACGGTCGGATCCAGATCGTCGCCGTCGACACCGTGCTCGCCGACGTGCAGCAGCAGGTGAACGGGGGCGCGCGGCACGTCTCCTTCGTCGACCCCGACTTCTTCAACGGGGTGCACCACGCCCGGCGCGTCGCCCGCGCCCTGCACCACGACTTCCCCGACATCACGTTCGACTGCACCGTGAAGGTCGAGCACGTGCTGCGCCACGAAGCCGTGTGGGCCGAGATGGCGTCGGCCGGGTGCCTGTTCGTCGTGTCGGCGTTCGAGAGCGTGAACGACGCGATGCTCGAACGACTCGACAAGCACCACACAGCCGCGGATGCGGCGCGCGCGGTCGCGGTGCTGCGCGGCCACGACATCGAGGTACGACCCTCCTGGATGCCGTTCTCGCCGTGGACCTCGCTCGCCGACGTACACGACATCCTCGAGTTCGTCGCCGCGCACGACCTCGTCGCCAGCGTCGACCCGGTGCAGTACACCATCCGACTCCTGCTGCCACGGGGATCGCTGTTGCTCGATCAGCTCCCGTCCCTCCCGTGGGACGCCGACCGGCTTTCCTACGTCTGGGAATCCGACCTCGACCCGCTCCAGCAGTTGCTCGCGACGCTCGTCGAGACCGTCGACGACGAACCCGTGGCGGTCACGTACAACCGGATACGCGAAGCGGTCGACCTCCCGACGGTCACGATCACCGCCGGACGAGGTCGACCCCGCCTCACTGAATCCTGGTTCTGCTGTGCCGAGCCGAACGCCACCCAGATCGGGAGAGTCGGCCAGATCGGGCAGCTCCTTCAGCCCGTCGCGCTCACGCCGACTTCGCCAGCGCCGAGCAGCACGTCTCGGTGATGAGCCGCGACACCACGTAGGGGTCGATGTTGGCGTTCGGGCGCCGGTCTTCGATCCAGCCCTTCTTCGCCTTCTCGACGGCCCACGGGATGCGGATCGACGCACCGCGGTCGGAAGCACCCCAGCTGAACTCGCTGTGGTGCGCCGTCTCGTGCTCGCCGGTCAGCCGATGCTCGATGCCGATGCCGTAGTTCGCGATGTGCTCCTCGACGTTCTCGCCGAGCGCCTCACAGGCGGCGACGATCGGGTCCCAGCCCTCACGCATGGCCTTGGTCGAGAAGTTCGTGTGGGCGCCGGCACCGTTCCAGTCGCCCCGGATCGGCTTCGGGTCGAGCGTGGCGCGCGTCTCGAAGTCTTCGGCGATGCGGTAGAGCAGCCAGCGGGCCATCCACAGCTGGTCACCGATTGCGGGCGGAGCGAGGATCCCGATCTGGAACTCCCATTGGCCCATCATCACCTCGGCGTTGGTGCCCTCGATCGCGAGCCCGGCATCCATGCAGGCCTGCGTGTGCGCCTCCACGATCGCCCGGCCGACGATCTCCGGTGAGCCGACGCCGCAGTAGTAGGGGCCCTGAGGTGCGGGAAACCCGCTCTGCGGCCAACCGAGCGGGTAGCCGTCCTTGAGGAACGTGTACTCCTGCTCGATGCCGAAGACGGGCTCCTGGTCGGCGTACTTCTCCGCCACCTCCACGCAGGCCGCCCGGGTGTTCGTCGGGTGGGGCGTGAAGTCGGTGAGCTGCACCTCGCACAGGACGAGGAGGTTCTGGCCCCCACGAATGGGGTCCGGGCACTCGAACACCGGCTGCAAGACGCAGTCGGAGTTGGCGCCGGGCGCCTGGTTGGTGCTCGAGCCGTCGAAGCCCCAGATGTCGGGCTCCTTGCCGTCGGCGACGATTCGGGTCTTGCTCCGCATGATCGGAGACGGCTTGGTGCCGTCGATCCAGATGTACTCGGCTTGGTAAGGCATGCGTTGGTCCCCTTCAGTGGACGGAGGCTGCGCTGGACGCAGCACCGCGATCCTCGCGCTCTCGGGTTTCGGGGAGGTCACGGTTGGATTTCCGTGACGACGCAGAGGCTGTGGAACCCGAGCGTGCGCCGGGTAGCCTCGACCCGTGGACAGCCCCGGTGCCGACTCGACCGCCCCCCGGGCCGCGGCGGGTCAGAGCCTGGGCCTGCCCGCGACGGGCCGCGGATCGCTGGCGTCCTGGGGATCGCGGGTGGCGGCGCTGGTCATCGACTGGGCCGCCTGCATGGCCATCGCGGTCGGACTCTTCGGGTCGGCTGTCCTCACCGGTGGTGGCTGGCGTGCCTGGACGATCCTGGGGACGTTCTTCGTACAGTCCACTGTGCTGTCGGTGTTCGCGGCCGGAAGCTTCGGCCAGGTGGTGCTTCGGATCGCCGTGGTTCGGCTCGATCGCCAACCGCTCGGGTTCGTCCGTGCCCTGCTCCGAGCCTTCCTGGTCAGC
>JBBQMI010000177.1:0-5030 GCA_038328825.1 Acidimicrobiia bacterium
GCCTTGATCGCCATCTCGACGCCGGCGCAGAAACCTCGGGGTTCGGCGAGCAGGACCTGTTCGATCACCCCCGTATCCTGACGGGGCATCAGGGTCCGCGCCATGCGGGCCGATATCGGAACTGTCGTGTACCCCTCGCTCCGCACGCCCCTCGTCGAAGACGCGCCCGCGCCCGCCCGGCGTGGGTGGTTCCGCGTCGGCTCGAACGTCATCGGGCTGGGCACGACCAGTCTGCTGACCGACATCTCGTCGGAGATGGTCAACGCCATCCTGCCGATCTACCTGGTGTTCCAGCTGAACTTCACGCCGCTGCAGTTCGGCATCTTCAACGGCATCTACGCCGGGATCGCAGGGATCGCGCGCATCTGGGGCGGACTCATCGCCGACCGCCGGCACCGGTACAAAGAGGTCGCGGGTGTCGGATACGCGACTTCGACGCTGTGCAAGCTCGGGCTCATCGCCGCCGGCACCGCCGCGGTCCCCACCAGCGGCGTGTTGTTCCTCGACCGTGTCGGCAAGGGCATCCGTACCGCGCCCCGAGACGCACTCATCTCCCTGAGTGTGGTGAAGGCCCGTCTCGGCGAGGCCTTCGGGGTGCACCGCGCCATGGACACCACCGGCGCGCTCATCGGTCCGATCGTGGCCTTCTGGATCCTCGACACCGCGCCCCGGGCCTACGACGCCGTCTTCGTGATCAGCTTCTTGTTCGGGGTGCTCGGCCTCGGCGTGCTGATCTTCTTCGTCCGCAATCGCACTCCGGCGGCCGGACCCCGCTACCGTCCTCACGTCGCCCTGCGCGCCGCGTTCGGTCTGCTGCGCGAGCCACGGGTCCGGGCGGTCATGGTCGCCGCCGTGATGCTCGGGCTGTTCACGATGGGCGACGCGTTCGTGTACCTCACGTTCCAACACACGACCGACTTCACCACGAAGTACTTCCCGCTCCTCTACGTGGGGACCGCCTTGATCTACCTCCTGCTCGCCGTTCCGTTGGGTCGCCTCGCCGACCGGATCGGTCGCGGGCGCGTGTTCCTCGCCGGACAGCTCTTCCTCGTGGTCGCGTACGCGCTGCTCCTCCTCGAGAACCCGGGCCCGGTGGCGCTCATCGCCATCCTCGTGATGCTCGGCACGTACTACGCCGCGACCGACGGTGTGCTCATGGCGCTGGCCAGCGCGATCCTCCCCGAGGACCTCCGCACGAGCGGGATCGCGCTGCTCACGACCGGTGTCGCGATCGCGCAGCTCGTCGCGTCGATCGGGTTCGGTGCCATGTGGGGATGGATCGGCCCACAGCAGGCCGTGCTCGTGTTCACGATCGGGCTCGTCGTCGTCACGGGCCTGTCGACCGCGCTGCTCGCGGCCAACCGCGAGATCGCGGTATGACCCAGGTCGTCGGCGCGACGAAGCCGGCGCGCGTCGTTGCGGTCGCGGCCGATTCCGCCGCGGCGCGTGCGGGAGTGACGATCGGCGACGAGCTGCTGTCGATCAACGGCGAAGCGGTGCGCGACGTGATCCGCTACCAGGTCCAGGCCGACGAGCCGTTGGTCGAGCTGGAGATCAGCCGTGGTGGGCTCGAACAGATCTGCACCGTCGAGAAGGCGGCGGGGGAGCCCCTCGGGCTCGAGCTCGACGCCGCTGTCTTCGACCGGGTGCGCACGTGCGACAACCACTGCCCGTTCTGCTTCATCTACCAACTGCCGAAGGGCATGCGGAAGAGCCTCTACCTGAAGGACGACGACTACCGCCTGTCATTCCTCTACGGGAACTTCACCACGCTCACGCGCTTCACCGAAGCCGACCTCGAACGGGTCGTGACCGAACGGCTCGGTCCGCTGTACGTGAGCATCCACGCGACCGATCCCGACGTCCGCACCCGTCTGCTGCGCAACCGCCGCGGTGCGACGAGCCTCCGGTGGCTCCGCGCGATCCTCGACGCCGGCACCGAGGTGCACGGCCAGGTCGTCGTGTGTCCCGGCGTGAACGACGGCACCGTGCTCGACGACACGATGCTCGGGATCCTCGACCGGTTCCCCGAGCTCGCGACCGTCGGCGTGGTGCCGCTCGGCGTGCGCGCGCCCAGCACCGCGGCCGAGTGGCGCCCGCACCCCACGGCCGCGGCCGCGGCCGTCGCCGATTGCGTGGAGCGCTGGCAGGCTCGCTACGAGGCCGCACTCGGGCACCGGCTCGTGTACGCCGCCGACGAGTACTACCTCCTCGCGCAGCGACCGTTCCCCGAGCCCGAGGCCTACGACGGCTTCCCGCAGCACGAGAACGGCGTGGGCATGGCGCGCACGTTCGAGGCCGAGGTCGAGCGGGCGTTGGCCGGCGATGTGACGACCGGCACCGGCCCGAAAGCCGGGTTCTTCGCCTGGGTCGACGGCGTCCGCCCCGACGGCTACCGCGTTCCCGCACCGCCCCGACCCCCGGCGCGGGTGCCGGTGACCCTGGGGGCACCCCGGGTCCGGTCCGAGCCGGTTCCGGTCACGATCCTGACGGGGGAGTACGGGGCGGCCGTCCTCGGTCCGCTCCTCCCCGCACTCGAAGCCCATGCCGGGAGCCCGGTGCACATCCGCGCCGTCGCCAACCGGTTCTTCGGCGGCAACATCGCGGTCACAGGCCTCCTCACCGGTGCCGACGTCGCCGATGCGCTCGGTTCGGTCCCGGCGGGGGAGCGCGTCCTGCTCCCCGACGTCGTCCTGTCGCAGGGCCGGTTCCTCGACGGCTCGACCCTCGACGACCTCCCGCGCACGGTCGATCTCGTCCCCACCGACGGTGCGTCGCTCGTCGCCGCACTTTCGGTGGGAAGATCGGCCTCATGATCGGGGACAAGCCAGTCGTAGCCGTGGTCGGTCGCCCGAACGTCGGCAAGTCCACGCTCGTGAACCGGTTCGTCGGGCATCGCGACGCGATCGTGCAGGAGGAGCCGGGCGTCACGCGCGACCGCAAGGAGGTCGAGGTCGACTGGGCGGGACGCGACTTCGTCGTCGTCGACACCGGTGGCTGGCTCGCGGAGGGTGCACCGATCGACGCCGAGGTGAGCAAACAGTCGGAACGCGCGATCGCGGATGCCGATGTCGTGCTCTTCGTCGTCGACATCACTGTCGGCGTCACCGACGAAGACGAACGGGTCGCGAAGCTCCTCCAACGGAGCGGCAAGTCGATCCTCGTCGTGGCCAACAAGGTCGACGACACCAAGCGGGAAGCGGAGCTCTGGGCGTTCTCGTCGCTGGGTCTGGGCGAGGCCTGGCCGGTCTCGGCGCTGCACGGCCGGGCGAGCGGCGATCTCCTCGACGAGATCGTCGCCCGCTTCCCCGCGCCGATCGCCGACGAGTCCGAAGAGGATCCCGACGAGCCCCACATCTTCTCGATCGCGATCGTCGGCCGGCCCAACGTGGGCAAGAGCACGCTGTTCAACCTGCTCGTCGGCGACGAACGTTCCGTGGTCCACGACGAGCCCGGCACGACCCGCGACGCCGTCGACACCCTGGTCGACACGCCCGACGGACCACTCCGCTTCGTCGACACCGCGGGGATGCGCCGCCGCAGCCGCATCGACGAACCGACCGAGTACTTCTCGATGGTGCGGGCGCTGCAGGCCGTCGACCGGGCCGACGCCGCGGTCTTCGTGATCGACGCCACCCAGGGCGCCACCCACCAGGACCAACGGCTCGCCGAACGGATCGACGCGGCCGGGAGCCCGGTGGTCATCGTGTTGAACAAGTGGGATCTGGTCCCCACCGACAACCGCGAGCAGGTCCGCATCGACGTCGCCGACCGCATGTCGTTCCTCGACTACGCCCCCGTGCTCGAGATGTCGGCGCTCACCGGGCGGCGCACCCAGCGGCTGCTCCCGGCGCTGCGCGACGCGGAGGAGGCGTACCACCGCCGGATCCCGACCGCGGCCCTCAACCGGGTCATGCGGGAGGCCCAGGCCGCCCACCCACCGCCGATCCAGCGCAAGCACCGCCCTCGGGTCCTCTACGCGACCCAGGGCGCCTCCGATCCGCCCACGTTCACCCTGTTCACGACCCGGACCCTGCCCCAGACGTACCTCCGGTACCTCGAGCGCAAGATCCGCGAGTCGTTCTCGCTCGGCCCCAGCCCCATCAAGATCCGCGTCCGCCCCCGCTCGTCCTGAGGGAGACCGACCCGCCGCGATCCGCGCTTCCTCACCATTCGAGGACGCCCGGCGCCTGGCCGGGGATCGGTCAGAGCCGGAAAAGGAAGTGGGTCGTAGGACCTATTGCCCGATTCGGGCAGGATCCCCAGGATGGACGGAGTCCTGAGGCAGGCGCCTTTCGAACCATGGGGAGCCCCGGTGCGGCAGAACGTGACACGAATCATGCAGGGGATCCGGGCGCGTCGTGCGCATGACGGTGAGCGCGGTGCCGCGCTCGTCGAGTTCGCCCTCGTCGTCACACTGATGTTGACGCTGGTGCTCGGCATCGTCGAGTTCTCGATTGCCTGGAACGTGAAGTCCGAGGGCCAGGCCGCTGTCCGTTCCGGCGGACGCACCGCGTCGGCACTGACGCGTTCGAACACCCTCACCGCGAACGCGGCCGCAGCGGTGGGTGCGGCCCTCAAGAGCATTCCGTCGGGTGAGCCGAAGTACGTGATGGTCTACCGCGTGGCGTACAACGGCAGCGGCGCACCTCCCGGGTCGTGCGGGTCGAACTGCAGCAAGTTCCTGTGGAACCCCGCGACGAAGTCGTTCAACACCACGACCGACCTCGGTGGCGGTTGGCCGGCAAGCGCGCAGGGGAACAACTGCTCGATCGGCAACCCGAACCAGTACGACCAGGTCGGCGTCTACGTGAACGTGGTCCACCCGTTCATCGCCCTGCCGAACTTCGTCCCGGGCATGGGCTCGTCGGTCACGATCGATCCGTACTCGGTGTTCCGGCTGGAGCCGACCTCGAGCACGGCGTGCTCATGAGCGCTCACGCTCGCAGCGATCTCCGCGCCCAGCTCGCCGGCCGCCGCGCCGACGGATCCGAGCGGGGCGTCATCCTCGTGTGGCTCGCCCTCATGAT
>JBBQMI010000178.1:0-5020 GCA_038328825.1 Acidimicrobiia bacterium
CATCCACCGCTCCGACGTGAAGCCGGCGGTGTCGACGCCACCGGGGCCGCCGTGGGGACCGCGCCACAACGGGCTGCAGGCCGCCGCGGTGGTCACGACCGCGAGGATCAGCGCGCCCAACACGGTGATCCGCCTTCCCCCCATTCGACCACCCTCGCACATGGCGCCCCGTGGGGCCAAGGCCTGGCGCGGGACGAGGGGAGCTAGGTCCTCCGCGACACCTGATCGGCCGCCGCGAGCATCTCGCGGCCGACCGGTTGCACCTCGACCTTCGTCAACAGGAGTCCGGTCGAGACGCGCTCCACCACGCCCCACTCCCAGATCGCGGTCGCGTCCAGACCGGTGCGTGTCGCCAACCGCTGCGCCCGTTCGTACGGGTCGTCCCGAAGGAGCTCGACGGGGTCCTCGCGCATGATGACACCGAGGTCGTACTCCGCTTCGGCGAGCAGACCATCGGGGTCGACCAGCTTGAAGCCTTCGGCCGCCTCGAGGGTGTTCCACTCGTGGACGTCGCCGTGCACGAGCACGGCACGATCGTCGTCGTGCGCGTCGATCCGACGCGCCGCGCAGGCGAGCGCGTGCTCGACGGTACGGGCCGAGCACGGTCGGTCGAGCTCCTCCCAGGTGCTCGCGATGAACTCGACGAGCCACCGACCCTTCTCCGCTCCGGTCGGGAGGCCGCAGTCGGGCGCGGGCCGCCAGACTCGGGCCGCAGTCGCACAGAGGATCTCGTGCCGCCGGCTGATCGGGAGTGCGAGATCGTGGAGCGACCGACCGAGGTGCTCCAGGAGCAACGCGCCCCGATCCGCGTCGGCCCGCAGCAGCCGCGCGCACCCCTGACCGTCGGTGAGGCGGAGCACGGTGATCTCGTTTGCCGCCGCGTCCTCGTCGCGGGGCACGACCAGCTTCAGCACCGCGCGCGAACCGTCGTCGAGTCTCGATTCCGCGACGAAGGCCTCGGTGGCGTCGGGGTAGGGCGGGCCCACCGAGATCGACCACTCCTGCTCGAGCTCAGCCACGAGCAGCGGGAGCTCGTCGAGCCACCGTTGCGCGCCGACGGCGACGGCTTTGCGGCGGACGACCGGCGGGGCGTCGATCACGGCGGAATCGTAACGGGATCTTGCGCTCCGGAGCCGCCCCGGTTCACCCGAAGATCTTCGCCACCGCGGTCTGCGATGCGACGGCGAGGAGACGGCCGTCGGCCGACCACAGTCGCGCTGCTCCGTGCACGTAGCCGGAGTCGGCGAGGTGCGGTTCGGTGTCGATCAGGATCCAGTCGGTGCCCTCGGCCGGTGCTGGCCCGTAGCGGATGCTGTTGTCGAGGCTGGTGCCGCCGCCGTCGCGCCCCGCCGCGCGGAGCACCGCGCTCGGGACGAAGTCACCGAGGTAGGCGACCGTCATGCGGTCCTGGGTACGTCCCTTCATGCGCGCCCACAGCATGAGCGTCCCGTCGACGGCGATGGCCCGACGGAACTCGGCGGTCGCGAACGGTCCACGCGCCAGGATCGACTCCGCGGGCACCGGGAACTCGGGCGTCCACGGCGTGCACTCGTCGACGCTCGGGACGCCGGGCATCGATCCGAGCTCGGCACCGAACCCGTCTTCGCGCCGCCGCGCGGTGGAACCGAGGGCGAGGAACACGATCCGACCGTCGGTGATCGCGCTCACTCGGGCCTGCGTCGTGTTGTGCCCCGCGGCGAGCACCTCGACGTGACAGTCGATCGTGTCGCCGATCTCCGCGGTGCCGACGAACTGTACCGTGGCCCACAACGTGTTGCGATCCGTCGCGGCTTCGAGCGTGGCGACGGCAGCGGCGAGACCCGCACCACCGAAGAGGCGTCCGTCGAAGCGGGCCAGCTCCGGCGTGAGGTCGAACGAGAAGTGACCGCCGGACGTCTCGTGCAGTTCGAGCAAGGTCTCGTCTCGTGTTCGGGTGGCTCGGGCCAGGCCGTCGGCCGTGAGGGACGAGAGTCTCGCCGAAACCCGCCGCGGCGCGCTACTGACATCACCCGAAGCGGCGCACGAGTGACGAGCACCTTCGCAACCGTGAATGTCGCGAGACGAACCGATCCTCGGCGCGACCCGACCGGCGATCGCCCCGCGGCGAGCATTGGCTCGATCGTGGGGAGGATGAAGTCCAAGAGCTGGGTCTCGGATCCGCGGAGATCGAAGAGGCCGACCTGCGTCAGGGCGTCTCCTCGGAGCGCATGCACGGCACGACTCGCGGGTGCACCTTCACGCCGCCCGACACCGCGTTGTGAGACCGACGCGGTCGAGTCGGGAGGCTCGATCAGCGGATGAGTCCGAGGCCCTCCTGGCAGTGCGGCCCGCCCCAGTGCTCGACCACCTTGCCGTCGCGGATGCGCATGATTCCGGTGCCGTTGATGTGCACGGGAAGTCCCGACGGGGGCACGTCGTAGAACGCGGTACCGGTGTGCGTGCCCTTCACGCTCCAGTTCGACACGACGAGGTCGCCCGACTCGATGAGCAGATCGACCGTGAACGTCATGTCCGGGAACGCCGACTGCGCCTGGCCCCACCACTCCATCTCCTCGCCGCGGACGTCGGGGTCGACACGGTCGGGGCTCACGCGCTCGGTGACGTGGCTGACGAAGTCGTCGGACCAGAACTCGAAGACGGCCTCGCGGTCACCCGACTCCATCGCCGAGCTGTACCGCGCCAGCATCCGCAGGTTCTCCGACATCTGCTCTCCCCTTCACCCGGCGCGATAGGCCGCTCGGCGCAAACAGTAACCAGCCACCGACCCTGCGGCCCCGCCGGTCCATGAGGTCCGTCGGCGTGGGAGCATCGTCATCGTGCCGCGCGAGGTCGTGTTGTTGCGGGGAGTCAACGTCGGTGGCCGAACCCTGTCGATGGCGACGCTGCGCGACGCGCTCGCCGCCGCCGGATGCACCGACGTGACGACCTACATCCAGAGCGGCAACGCAGTGCTCACGGCGCCGAAGCGGGCGAACTCGTCGCTCCCGAGCTGGTTCGAGCGGATCGTCGCCGAGGTGGCGGGCTACGACGTTGCGGTGGTGCTCCGCTCACGCGCCGAGATCCATCGCACGATCGCGCGCAACCCGTATCCCGACGCCGGGGGCAAGGAGCTGCATGTCGTCTTCTTCGCGAAGGCTCCACCTCAGAGCATCGTGGCCGGCGTCGACCTCGACGTCTTCGCACCCGAGCACTGCACGCTGATCGAACGCGACCTCTACCTCCACCTGCCGAACGGGATGGGACGGGCGAAGCTCCCCCTCGCGCTCGACAAGGCCGGCCGGAAGGTGAAGCCGGCGGCGATCGGTACGGCGCGCAACTGGAACACGGTGCTCGAGCTCGCCGACCTGGCCGACGCCTGATCCGGGACCTCGGTCGCTGCGAGACGGGTTGGCGCGCCTGGAGTCGCGCTCACGCGCCTGAGGTCACGACGGAACCACGACCGCGCAGCGGAGTCCCGGCGCGCGCCCGAGTCGCGTGTCGAGGGTGAGCAGCGTTGCGGCGAGCCCTTCGGCCAACGCGACGTAGAGCGCGTCGTACCCGCGGACGTTGTCGCGCAGCTCCCACGCCCGACCGAGCAGAGGCCGGTGCGACCATCGTTCAGCCGGCCACGACGCCAGATCGTCGACGGCCTGGCTGGCGGCGGTCCCGTCGAGGGCGCCGAGCCGATGCTGTGTCTCGATCACCGATAGCACCTCGGCGTCGATCAGATGCGGCGCGGCCTGATCGGGATCGTCGGCGAGCCGCTGCCGCAGTCCCTCGGAACCGGGCGTGTCGGCGACGATCTCGAAGAGCACGCTTGCGTCAACGACCAGCATCAGGCCAGGCGCCCCGGATCTCGTCGAGTGCGTCGACGACCTCGGCCCGGCCGATGTTCGACGGCCGCCTACGCGTGCGCTCGAGCCACTCGTCGACCGATGGGCGACTCGCGAGACGCCCGGCCTCGCGGCGCAACAGCTCGGGCACCGTCACCCCGGCGTCGGCGGCGCGTCGGGCGAGCGCCGCATAGACCTCGTCGTCGATGTCGCGAATCTGCACCGTTTTCGGCATGAACGCATGATATCATGCGTTCATGCATAGAGGGATGGGAAGGGTCTGACGTGGCGTTCACCGGCTTCACTTCCGAGGAGAAGGCCTGGCTCGCGAGCCAGCGCCTCGGTCGTCTCGCCACCGTCGCGCCCGACGGCGTCGTCGGCAACGCGCCCGTCACCTACTTCGTGCGCGACGACGACAGCATCGACATCGGCGGCATGCGAATGGGTGCGACCAAGAAGTTCCGCAACGTGCTCGCCGGTTCGCGCGTCGCGTTCGTGGTCGACATCGTCGACACGTCGGCCGGTTGGCATCCGATCTGCCTGGAGATCCGGGGGACCGCGGAGGCGCTGTCAGGCGTGGAGCCGCCCGGCGACGGCTTCTCCGCCGAGATCATCAAGATCCGTCCCGACTGGGTGCAGTCGTTCAACCTGCCCGCGGTCGAGGGCTGAACGCGGCCGTCGGGTTCGCGTACGACTTCAACTCGATCGCGTTGCCGCTCGGGTCGACGATCTTCGCTTTCGTCTGTTCGCGCTCCGTTCCGGCGTGATCCGTGCGCACGCGGCTCAACCACTCGACGTCGTGATCCTCCGCGCGTGCGAGCAGGAGGACCAACTCGTCGGCGCCGACGGTCACGCCGAAGTGGCGGACCCCGCGTAGGTCCGCCGGGAGCACCTGATCGGGGTGTTCCTGCAGGGTCAGTTGCAGCCCGTAGAACCACACGTCGATGAAATCGGTCTCCTCCCGCCCGACCTCACAGCCCACCACCTCGGTGTAGAAGGCCTTGCTGTCGTCGAGGTCGAGGACAGGGAGTGAGAGGTGCAGGATCGGTTCCACGACGACCATCGAACCACGATGACCACCGCACTCGACCGCCATTTCCCGGCCCGAGCTCGGTGCAGCCCTTCCGTGACCTGCCGGGCGTGCTGAGCCTGGGCTATCGCTGAGCCCAGGATGCGTCGACGACGTGTTGGTCGAGGTCGTAGAGCCA
>JBBQMI010000179.1:0-5015 GCA_038328825.1 Acidimicrobiia bacterium
GTCGCCACTGGAGTTGGCGGCGAGCGGGACGGCGACGAACACGGTGTCACCGTCGGTGCCCGTCTGCGTCGTGCCCGCGAGGAGCTGTGTCGTGTCGAGGTCGCTCGGCGACAGCCCGGCGGGAAGGTCGAGGAGCGCGGCATCGTCGCCGCGGACGGGCGTTCCGGCCGTGAGTCCGGCGAGGCCCGATGTCACGGTGCCGTCGGAGGTCACCGAGACGAGCGTCGCGTCGGAGATGTTGAGGGTGGCCCGCAGGATGAGCGCGAACTCGCGTGAGACGCGCTGGTCACCCCGCGCGGTGCGCTGCCGCTCCTGTTGGGTGGCGAGTCGCGTGCGAAGGTTGTCGAGTGCGTCGGCGACCTCGGGAGCGCGGGAGGTGAGCTCGGTGCGCGCGTCGTTCACGCGGGTGCGGTAGGTGAGCGCGAGTGTGGCCACGCCGGTGAACGTGAGCACACCGATCGCGACGGCGACCATCGCAACGAAGATCCGGTTCCGCAGCCGGCGGGGTGGCGCGGTCACGCCGGGTCGGGCGCCTCGCGCTCGAACCGGTAGCCGACGCCCCGTACCGTGCTGATCGTGGTCGCGCCGTGGAGCTTCTTGCGGACCTGCGCGATGTGCACGTCGACGGTGCGCGCGTCTCCGTACCAGTCGAAGCCCCACACCCCGTCGAGGATCTGTTGGCGCGACAGTGCGAGGCCCGGCCGTTCGGCCAGGTACCGGAGCAGGTCGAACTCCTTGGTCGTGAACTCGACGACCCGGTCGCCGATCCGGATCTCGCGTCGGCCGACGTCGATCGTCGCCGCGCCGGCGGGGATCACGTCGGCGCCGGTGCTGCCGTCGGTCCGACGCAGCACCGCCTTGACGCGCGCAACGAGCTCGGCGGGGGAGAACGGCTTGGTGAGGTAGTCGTCGGCGCCGAGCTCGAGGCCGAGCACGCGGTCGACTTCGCCGTCGCGCGCGGTCAGGAAGATCACCGGAACCGGCGACGCGGCCCGGATCTCGCGGCAGACGTCGAGGCCGTCGATGTCGGGGAGTCCGACGTCGAGCACCACGAGGCGGGGTCGCTGGTCCCGGATCGCGTCGAGTCCGCCGCGCCCCGTCGCCGCCTTCACGACGCGGTACCCGTCACGAGCCAGGTACATCTCCACGAGGTCGGCGATGTTCGGCTCGTCGTCGACCACGACGATCGTTCCCTTGGTGTCCATCAGATCAACATCGTCGCACCCGACCCCGCTCCTGAGCGTGATCACCGTGTAAAGGAACCATGATCCGTACACCAGACCGGCCGTGCCCAAGATCTCGATCATGCGTCAATGCGGGGGCCATGAGCCCCACGGTTGACGCATGTTCGGGGGTTGGGTCGGGGTCAGGTGAGGGTGTTGGTGCGGGCGATCTGGCCGAGCCAGTGCGCCGACGGTTTGGGCGTGCGTTCCTGGGTCTCGCGGTCGACGGCGATGAGCCCGAACAACGGGGCGTAGCCCTCGGCCCACTCGAAGTTGTCGAGGCAGCTCCAGCAGAAGTAGCCGCGGACGTCGAGTCCGTCCTGGAGGCAGCGGTCGAGACCCTCGAGCGCGGCGGTGACGTATTCGATGCGCTCGGCGTCGTCGGTGCAACCGATCCCGTTCTCGGTCACGTAGATCGGCCCGCCGAACACCTCGGCGGCGCGGCGGACCGTGGCTTCGAGCGCCTGGGGCCAGAACTCGTAGCCCATGAGTGTGCTTCGGAGGCCGGGCTCGTTCTCGAGCGGCACGGGGGAGTCGGGCCCGAAGCGGATGCGGGTGTACATCTGCGCGCCGAGGTAGTCGTCGCCGCGCGCGCCTTCGAGGAAGACGTCTTCCATGGAGTGGCGGGCGCGTCCCATGTTGGCCTCGCCGCCGTCGACCGCCTGGAAGTCGGCCATCGAGAGCGTCATGCCCACCGGAAAGTCGCCCGGGCCCGACTTGATGGCGTCGTAGGTCAAGCGGTGTGCGTGGAGCAGGTTCGCGTTGGCCGCTGAGTACTCGTTGCCGTCGACGTGACCGGGCGGGAACGTGCCGAGGAGGTAGCCGAGGATCGACACGACGTTCGGTTCGTTGATCGTGCAGGCCATCCCGACGAGGTCACCGAGGTGTTCGGTGGCGCGCTCGGCGAAACGGGCGAGGTGCTCTGCGGTCTTCGGATTGGTCCACCCGCCGTCGGCCGCGGCCCAGCGCGGCGTCGTGAAGTGGTGGTACGTGAGCACCGGGAGCAGGCCGTGCTCGTGGCACGACGCGAGCATCCGTCGGTAGTGGTCGAGCGCGTTGATCGAGAACTCACCGGCTTCGGGTTCGATGCGCGACCACTCGAGCGAGAACCGGTACGCCGTGAACCCGAGGTCGGCGAGGAGCGCGATGTCTTGCGGGTAGCGCCAGAAGTGGTCGCACGCGTCACCCGAAACATCGATGCAGGGGGAGTCGGGGTCGTGCTCCCACGCCCACCAGTCGTTGTTCCAGTTGCCCCCTTCGACCTGGTGCGCGGCGGTGGCCGTGCCCCAGACGAAGCCGTCGGGAAAGGTGTTCGCCATGGAGCGCGAGCGTAGGCTGTCCGGATGTGGAGCGAGCGGCCGACCGCGAGACTGGCGCCGTGAGCGCCGAGCGAGCGGAGCGATCGGAGCGATCGTGATGTCCGTGCTCGACGAGATCCTCCGCACCAAGCTCGACGAGGTGACGCTGTTGCGTCAGCCCGGCGCGCGGGAAGCCATCCGCACCGCGGCGTTGGCGGCGGCTCCGGCGCGTGACTTCGCGGGCGGTCTGCGACGCGACGACGGTCGCCTCGCGGTCATCGCCGAGATCAAGCGACGGTCACCGTCGAAGGGTGACCTCGCGCCCGACCTCGATCCCGCGCTCACCGCGAAGGCCTACGAGGCCGGGGGCGCGGCGGCGCTGTCGGTGCTCACCGACGGGCCGTTCTTCGGCGGCGCCGTCGCCGATCTGCAGGCGGCATCGGAAGCAGTTCCACTGCCGATCCTGCGCAAGGACTTCGTGATCGACGGGTCGCAGATCTGGGAGGCGCGCGCGATCGGTGCCGACGCCGTGCTGCTCATCGTCGCCGCGATCCCCGAAGACGAGTTGCTCGCCGAGCTCCACGTACTCGCGACCGATCTCGGTCTCGCAGCACTCGTCGAAGCCCACGACGACGCCGAGGTCGACCGTGCGTTGGCCGCCGGTGCGCGCATCGTCGGCGTGAACTGCCGAAACCTCGGCACCTTCGCAGAGGACCTCACCACCGCCGAACGGCTCCGCGCCCAGATCCCCCCCGACGTGATCGCCGTGGCCGAGAGCGCGATCCGCTCACCCGGCGACGCGCAACGCATGGCCGCCGCCGGCTACGACGCCGTGCTCGTCGGGGAGTACCTCGTGCGCTCCACCGATCCCGTCGCCACCCTTCGCTCGCTGATCGAGGAGGAGCCGTCCTGATGACCCGGTACAACCTGACCTCCGACCAGATCCCGACCGCGTGGTTCAACGCGCTCCCCGCGTTGGCGGAGCCGTTGCAGCCACCGCTGCACCCGGCCACCAAGCAGCCGGTCGGACCCGACGACCTCGCGCCGCTCTTCCCGATGGGGCTCATCGCGCAGGAGATGTCGCCCGAGCAGTGGATCGACATCCCCGGCGAAGTCATCGACATCCTCCGCCTGTGGCGACCGACGCCGTTGGTGCGCGCCGAACGTCTCGAGCAGGCGCTCGGCACGCCCGCGCGCATCTACTACAAAGACGAGTCCGTCTCGCCGGCCGGATCGCACAAAACCAACACCGCGGTGCCGCAGGCCTTCTACAACCGGGTTGAGGGCACGAAGCGGATCTCCACGGAGACGGGCGCAGGCCAGTGGGGCACGGCGCTGAGCTTCGCGTCAACGCAGTTCGGCCTCGACTGCAAGGTCTACATGGTGCGCGCCAGCTTCGAGCAGAAGCCGTACCGCAAGATCCTCATGGAGACGTGGGGGAGCGAGGTCGTCGCGTCGCCCGTCGACGATCCGAGCCACCCCGGTTCGCTCGGTCTCGCGATCAGCGACGCCGTGCGCGACGCCGCGGGCCGCGACGACACCCACTACGCGCTCGGTTCGGTGCTGAACCACGTGCTGCTCCACCAGACCGTGATCGGCCTCGAGGCCAAGGACCAGCTCGAGCTCGCGGGCGAGTCGCGGCCCGACGTCGTCGTCGGCTGTTGCGGTGGGGGATCGAGCCTCGGCGGCATCGCGCTCCCGTTCATGGCCGACGACTCCGTGCGTCTCGTCGCGGTCGAACCGTCGAGCTGTCCCACGCTCACCGAGGGCACGTTCGAGTATGACTTCGGCGACGCCGTCGGCATGACGCCCCTCCTGCCGATGTACACGCTCGGCCACGAGTTCGTCCCGCCGTCGATCCACGCCGGCGGCCTGCGCTACCACGGCGACTCGCCGATCATCTCGAACCTGGTGAAGACCGGCCGCATGGAGGCGATCGCCTATCCGCAGGGCAAGACCTTCGAAGCTGCGGTCCAGTTCGCGAACACCGAGGGCAAGCTCCCGGCGCCCGAGACCGGCCACGCGATCCGTGCCGTGATCGACGAGGCCCTCGCGGCCAAGGAGCTCGGCGAGGAGCGCGTCATCCTCTTCAACTACAGCGGCCACGGCTTCCTCGACCTCAGCGCCTACGACGACTACCTCCACGGCCGGCTCATCGATGCCTGACCCGAGTCGTTCAGGCCGGAAACGATCACGGAGTGTGGTGGGTCGGTCCGATACGGTGGGCGGGCCATGTTCATCAAGGTGTGCGGGATCACCAACGAGGACGACGCGCTGCTCGCGGTGGCCCTCGGTGCCGACGCGATCGGCTTCGTCTTCGCGGCCGGGAGCCGGCGCATGGTGATGCCCGCGACGGTCGCCGACATCGTGAAGCGGCTCCCGCTCGAGACCGTCACAGTGGGGGTGTTCCGCAACGAACGGCCCGAACGGGTCGCCGAGATCGTGAACACCACCGGCCTGCGCGGCGCGCAGCTCCACGGTCGTGAACCGATCT
>JBBQMI010000180.1:0-4994 GCA_038328825.1 Acidimicrobiia bacterium
GTGGTGGTGGTGGCGCACCCGGAGCTCGCCCGAGACGCGCGCGGCGACGGCGCACCGCGCGGCCCTGGGCGCGCACCGGGCGCGCGTCATCTCGCAGGGTTCGGTCGAAGTCGTCCGCGACACGATGGGCGCGATCGGTGCGACCCGACGGGTCGCCACCGCGTGGCGACGCGGGTGACCCATCGCGCCCTCGCCACACTGCCCACACCGTTCGAACCGATGCCGCGCCTCGGCGCGCACCTCGGGCTCCCCCACCTGTTCATCAAACGCGACGATCTCACCGGCCTCGCGCTCGGCGGCAACAAGGCCCGCAAGCTCGATCTCCTCTGCGCCGACGCGCTGGACCAGCGTTGCGACGCGCTCGTCACGGGCGGCGGAGTGCAGAGCAACCACGCGCGCATGACGGCCGCGGCCGCGAGCCGCCTCGGACTCCGGTGTCACCTCGTGCTCGGTGGCGCCGCGCGCGACCGCAAGACCGCGAACCTCCTCCTCGACCAGCTCTTCGGTGCGACCCTCCACTTCACGGATGACCTCGACGTCGGCGAGCTCGAGATGGAACTGAGCGCCGACAGCTACTCCGGCCTCGAGCAGGCCATCACCGACGTCGCCGCGCGCGTTCGAGCCGACGGGGCCCGGGCCTACGCGATCCCGATCGGCGGCGCGTCGACGCTCGGTGTCGTGGCGTACGCGCGCGCGGCCGACGAGCTCGCGACCCAGCTCCCCGACGCCGGGATCACGCGGGTCGACACCGTGGTGGTCGCCGACGGTTCGGGCGGGACCCACGCCGGGCTCCTCGCCGGACTCCCCTCGACGACGAGCGTGATCGGGGTCGACGTGGGGACGCGTCCCGACCTCGACGCCGCGGTACCCGCGCTCGCGACCCGGGCCGCGGTCGCGTCCGACCGGCCGGTTCCGAGCGCGCCGATCACCGTCGACCACGACCACTTCGGCGACGGTTACGGCGCGCTCACCGACGGCGCGCTCGAGGCGTTGCGGCTGACGGCCCGACTCGAAGGGATCGCGCTCGATCCGGTCTACTCGGCCAAGGCGATGGCAGCGCTCATCGCACGCGTCGGCGACGGACGGATCGACCGCTCGTCGACCGTCGTCTTCTGGCACACCGGCGGCGCGGTCGCGCTGTTCTCGGACCGCTACGCCGAGGCGCTGTCGGCCCTGTAGGGCGTGGCGCGCCCCGGTCGGTGACGCCTACGCGTCGCGGACCTTCTTGGCGACAACCACGCCGATCGCGATCACGACGAGGAGCAAGAGCAACTTCTTCATTTGGGGGGTCCCCCTTGTCGGGCCGGGTGGTCGATTGGATCGTAGTCTCGCCGGGAACCCCCCGACACCGACGGGGGCCGGACGATCGGATCCCGGGAGGATCACTCGATGGAGCTCAAGCAGCTGGGTCGGACGGGTACGAGAGTCTCGGAGCTCTGTCTGGGGTGCATGACCTTCGGGAACGAGGCCGACGAGGCGACCAGCCAGGCGATCGTGGACCGGTTCCTCGACGCCGGCGGCAACTTCATCGACACCGCCGACGTGTACACGACGGGCGTGTCGGAGGAGATCACCGGCCGGGCCATCGGCACTCGACGCGACGACGTGGTGCTGGCGACGAAGGTGCGGTTCGCGATGGGTCCCGGGCCGAACCAGATCGGGGCCTCGCGACGCCACATCCGGGAAGGGGTCGAGGCGTCGTTGCGACGCCTGGGCACCGAGTGGATCGACTTATACCAGATCCATTGCTGGGATCCCCGCACCCCACTCGAGGAGACGATCTCGACGCTCGACGACCTCGTCCGCGAAGGCAAGGTCCGCTACGTCGGCGCGAGCAACTACGCCGGGTGGCACCTCGCAAAGGCACTCGGCATCGCCGCGCTCCACGGGTGGGAGCCGTTCGTGTCGCTCCAGCCCGAGTACTCGCTCATCACGCGCGACCTCGAGCGTGAGCTGTTGCCCCTCTGTCGCGAAGAGGGACTCGCAGTCCTTCCGTGGAGCCCGCTCGCAGGCGGTGTGCTCACGGGAAAGTACCGGCGCGAGGAGTCGGAGTTCCCCGAGGGCACGCGGGGTGGCGACACCGAGAACCCGATCACGTTCACGTACCGGCTCGACGACCGCGCGTGGAGCATCGTCGATGCGGTACGCACGGTTGCCGACGCGACAGGTCACACGTCGGCGCAGGTCGCGTTGAACTGGGTCGCGTACCGACCGGGGATCACGGCACCCATCATCGGTGCTCGTTCCGTCGAGCAGCTCGACGACAACCTCGGCGCGCTCGGTTGGACCCTCGAGAAGGAACACCGCGACGCACTCGCGTGGGCGAGCGCCTTTCGTCTCGGCTACCCGTACGAGTTCATCCAGTACGCCGATCACTGACCGTTTCCGAGCCGGGGTTGCGTTGCATGCCCCAGGTGTCGGGCGCGCCGTGCGGGAGTCCTTCGAGCCCCGCGACCACTTCGAAGCCGAGCCGCGTGTAGAAGCTGATGTTCTCGGACGCACTCGTCTCGAGGTACGCCGGCGCGCCGATCCGATCGAGGTGCTCGAGGACGGGACGGAGCACGGCGGTCGCGCATCCCTGCCGACGACGGTGCGCCAGCGTGCCGATCGTACCGAGGTACCAGTGCGGCTCGGCCGGACGCAGCGAGTGGACGAGATCCTCGACCTCCTGCAACTGCCCGAGTCGTGCACCGAACGCAGTCACGGCCGCCGCGTCGAGTCGCGCGACGGTCTCGGGTCCGAGTGCGGGCGCGTCGGGCTGCTGCCAGATCGCGACCGAGGCGTCGTGGTCGTGGATCCACACCTCGCCCGTCGGGAGCGCGACCAGCTCCACGTCGAGTCGGACGAGCGGATCGAGCCGCGCGGCCCGGTCGGGACCCGGGAGCATCCACTCCTCCCACACGTAGTCGGTGTGCGACGCGACGAGCGTCGCGACCACCGCGTCGAGATCGTCGACGGTGGCACGTCGGGTGTCTGCGGCGGGACGCGACGAGGCCCGGCTAACCCTCTCGGGTGGCCGGGCCACGACGGTGCCGAAGGACGGGTGCTAGACGGCGAGCAGGTCGCGGGCGCCGGTGTCGGCCGACGGGTGACGCAGCTTGCTCATCGCCCGGGCCTCGATCTGGCGGATCCGCTCACGGGTGAGGTTGAAGTACTCCCCGACCTCCTCGAGCGTGCGGGGCTCGCCCCGGTCGAGACCGAAGCGCAGCGCCAGGATGTGACGCTCCCGCTCGTCGAGCGGCGCGAGGAGCTTCTCGATCTCGGCCGGGAGCAACGCGGTGGCCGCGACCTCGAACGGCGACTCGGCCGAGCGGTCCTCCACGATGTCGCCGAGCTCGGCGTCGCCGTCTTCGCGCAGCGGCTCGGAGAGCGAGAGGGGCTCCGCGGCGAACCGCAGGGCCTCGGTGACCTTGTCTTCGGGCATCTCGACTTCGACCGACAGCTCCGAGAGCGTGGCCGGGCGGCCGAGCTTGAGCTCCAGACGCGAACGCGCCTTCTGCAGCCGGGCGAGCGTGTCGCCCGCGTGGACGGGGAGACGGATCGTGCGGCCGGTGTTCGCGATGCCGCGGGTGATCGCCTGACGGATCCACCAGGTCGCGTAGGTGGAGAACTTGAAGCCCTTGCGCCAGTCGAACTTCTCGACCGCGTGCATGAGGCCCAGGTTCCCCTCCTGGATCAGGTCGAGGAGCGGGAGGCCCGACGCCTGGTACTTCTTCGCGATCGACACCACCAGCCGCAGGTTCGACTGCACGAAGGTCCGCTGGGCGTCTTCGCCGCCGCGTGCCGTGCGCCGGAGCTCGCGCTTCTTCGCCGGGGTCAGACCCTTCGCGCCCGCGGCCAGCTCCTCGCGGGCGGCGTTGCCACCCTCGATCTGCTGGGCCAGGCGTACCTCGTCGTCCTTGGTGAGGAGCGGGTACTGGCCGATGTCGGTCAGGTAGAGCCGAACGAGATCTTCTTCGTCGCGCTCGACACGTTCTTTCGCCACGTATTTTCCTTTTTGTGCCCGGGGTCGGAGAAACCTCCGACCTGTGGATCTCGAACTCGATCGACGGTCGCCGAATGGTGTAACGACGGCCCGGGCGTGTGTGTTCCGGCGCCCCAGCCTGCCCCCGTGTCAACATAGGATACCGGAAGCGTCAAGGAGCTTTTTCCACAGGACCCTGTGGAAGACGGTGTGGACGAGCTGTGGACGACGGGCGGGGGACGGTGTGGCCGACGATGTCGAGCTCTCGATCGTGGCGGGATCGTTCAGTGCCCGCTCGGGACGGGAAGCGGAGCTGGCCGGGATCCTGGCCAAGTACGTGGTGGTCACGAGGAACGCTCCCGGGTGCCGCAACGTCGATCTGGCCGCCTCGATCGCCACACCGGGCCGGTTCCTGGTGATCGAGAAGTGGGACGACGCCGACGCGCAGGCGGCGCACCTCGACTCCGACGAGATGGTCGAGATGGCGAAGGCCGCGAGCCCGATGCTCACCGAAGCGCCGGATCTCGACCTCTACGCCGCGATCTCGGCGCAAGATCTCGAGTAGCGGATCGCGTTCTCGGCAGGATTCGTCTCGGCCGGATGACGAAAGCCCACCCAGAGATGGGGGGACGGTGCTATCGGCGGAGGCTTGCGCCGGTGGCGCCGGGGCGGACCTTCGGCGTGGGGCGCTGGTCGACCGCGGCGGTCTCGGCGCACGCGGCCTCGAGATCGGCCCAGGTGAGCTGGTCGCCTCCCCAGAGTCGTTCGTAGACGGCGTCGACAGCGTCGCCGAAGCCGTTGGCGAGGCGGAAGTGGTAGCGGGTCAGCGGCTCGCGCACCTCGAAGCCGAGCCGGGCCACGCGACCGGCCGCCGAGGTGTCCCACGCCTCCCGCTGACGCTCCGACAGCTCGCTGTCGGCCGGAGCCCCCGCGAACGCCGGCGACAGCCGGTCGGCCCCGCGCCGGAGGTCGACGGCGAGCTTGACCTCGGCCCCGGCGTCGTCGAAGCGCCGGGGGTACTGCGGGTGCT
>JBBQMI010000181.1:0-4980 GCA_038328825.1 Acidimicrobiia bacterium
TCCGCGAGCTCATCAACCGCCTCAACGACCGCGAACGCTGAACGGTGGGGGCTAGAAGTCCTGGCTTCTCGGTTCGAGGGCCTGGATGGCGCGTTCGATCGCGCGGCGGGCCTTGAGGACGCGCTTCTCCTCGGCGGCGGCGGCTTCGTTGCCGCTCGCCGCGGCGCGGAGGGCGTCGTAGGCGAGATCGCGGAGCTGCTCCTCGATGCTGCGCAGGCTCGACGCCAGATCGGCGTACGCGGCTTCCGACGTCTCGCTCATGGCAACGCGTCCTCGATCAGTTCGGCGGGGTGACGGACCTCGAGGCCGGCGACCGCGCCGAGGTGCATCGCGCACCCCGGATTCGCCGAGGCGACGAGCACCGTACCGGAGGGTGTTCCGGCGGCGGCGCGGATCGCGTCGGCTTTGCGGCTGCGGATCTCACCGGCGAGCGCGGGCTGGAGCACCGCGTACGCGCCGCCGGCACCGCAGCACAAGCCGTCGTCGGCGGTCGTCGCCACGTCGTACGCGGCGGCGAGCGCCCAGTGGACGGGTTGCTCGGCGTGCTGCACGTGTCGGAGGTGACATGGATCCTGGATCACGACCGTCTTCCCCGTCGGTCGCAGCGCGGGGAGGCCCCGCTCCACCACCCATTCCGAGAAGTCGCGCACGCGCGCCGAGAACGCCTCCGCCTCGGGGGTGCCGAGCAGGCGGCCGTAGTCCTTCATCACCGCGCCGCAGCCCGCGCTGTCGACGACAACGGCTTCGTCGCCCGGCAACGACGTGATCACGCGCCGGGCCAGCGCGCGCGCTTCGTCGAGCCGTCCCGCATGGACGTGCAGCGCGCCACAACACGTCGCCCGCGTGCCCGGCGACGGCGCGACGCGAGCACCCGTCGCGCGCATCACCGCGAGGGCGGAGCGGTGTACCGGCCGCTGCCACGCGTCCATCACGCAGCCGGTGAAGAGGACGGCCTCGGGGTCGGGATCGGCGTCGAGCCGGACCGTGAGGTCGCGGCGCCGCAACGCGGGGAGACCGAGTCGTCGCGGCACGAGACGGACTCGTTGCGCGAGCCAGAGGACCCAGGTCAGTACTCGCAAGAGCGACCGGTTGGGCAGGACGATGCCGTAGCCGAACCATTCGAGCGCTCGTTGCGGCGCCGACCCCTGCGCGGCGGGCTCCCGGCGGAGCTCGGCGCGCGTCTCCTCCATGAGGTGCCCGAACTGCACGCCCGACGGGCACGCGGCCTCGCAGCCACGGCACTGGACGCACTCCTCCATCGCGCCGACGAACGCCGCGTCGATGGGTGCGCCGTCGTACTGCACGGCCCGCATCGCGGTGATCCGGCCGCGGGGTGACGCGATCTCGAGACCGGTGACGCGGTACGTGGGGCAGTGCGGGAGGCAGAGGCCGCACGACACGCACGCGACGAGCGCGTCGTCGTCGAGATGGAGGGTCACGCCGACACCGCCGCGGTCGCGAGGGGGAGGCGGCCGGGCGCGAGCTTGCCGTCGGGGTCGAAGAGCGCCTTGAGTCGTCGCATCACCGGGGAGTTCGCCAGCGCGATGCCGAAGCCGTCGAGGTCGGGTGCGCCGGCCTCGCGCAGGAGCCAGCCGCCCGCGCCGTGGGCCGCGGTCCGGGCGGCGGCGAGTTGCGACGACGAGTCGGCGGCGACGTGCACCGTGCCCACCCCTGCCTCGGCGAGCCACCGGCAGCCGGCTGCGTCGAGCGACGACGCGAGCCCTTCGATCGCGCGCGGCCGCACCGAGATGCGACCGCGGTGCGGACCGTCGGGGAACGGGAGCGGGCCGGCCACGGGTTCGAGGTCACCCGCACGCACCTCGCCGGCCACGTCTTCGGGATGGCCCTCGAGGAGCACGGTGGTGGTGCGACCGTCCCACAGCACCGTGGACGGTCGACTGAGGGCGGCGAGGACCGCCGCGGGCGCGCGCTCCCGCTTCGCCCATTGCGTGATCACCGGACGGGCGCGGGCGCGCAACGTGACCTGGCCGATGACGCCGAGCGTCCCGAAGGAGCCCACGAGGAGGCGGGGCAGGTCGTAGCCGCTCACGTTCTTCACGGTGGGACCCCCGCCCTTCACCAGGCGGCCGTCGGCGGTCGCGAACCGGACCTCGAGCAACGTGTCGCGCACGGGTCCGTGCCGGAGGCGGCGCGGGCCCGAGGTACCGACTGCGAGGACGCCGCCGATCGTGGCGTCGGGGTCGCGCGGATCGAGTGCGACCTCCTGCCCGGCGGGGGCGAGCACGACGTCGAGCTCGGCGCAGGTCGTGCCGGCCCCGAGGGTGACCGTGAGGTCGGCGGGCTCGAAGCGTACGATCCCGCTCGGCGCGCGGATCACTTCGCAGCCCTCGCCGACCGGATCGCCGACCTCGAACTGCGTGCGCCCGCCGACCGGGACGACGGGACCGGTGGCCGCGCCGACCGTGTCGGCCAGGTCCCGGAGCGCGTCGGTCAGATCCACGCGCCCTCCGGGATCCGCTGACCCTCACCGCACCGGCTCCCGGCGGGCAGGACCTTCTCGGGGTTGGCCAGCCCCGACGGGTCGAACGCGTCGCGCACCCGCGCCTGCGCGTCGAGGTCGTCGGGACCGAAGATCAGCGGCATGTAGTCGCGCTTCTCCAGCCCGATGCCGTGTTCACCCGAGAGCACACCACCTGCGTCGACGCACGCGTGGATGATCGCCTCGCCCGCGTCGTGGACGCGGCTCCAGATCCCCGGCTCGCGCGCGTCGAACACGATGAGTGGGTGCAGGTTGCCGTCGCCGGCGTGGAAGACGTTCATCATCGTGAGCTGGTACTCGTCGGCGATCTCGTAGACGCGGTGGAGCACCTCGACGAGCCGGGTGCGGGGCACGACGGCGTCGTGGAGGTAGTAGTCGGGCGCGATCCGGGCGATGGCGCCGAACGCCGACTTCCGGCCCTTCCAGAGGAGCGCGCGCTCGGCGTCGTCGGCCGCGACCCGCACGGTGCGTGCACCCTCGGCGAGCCCGATCCGCTCCACCGCGGCCACATCCGCGGCGACGCCGGCCGGGAGCCCGTCGACCTCGACGAGCAGGACCGCGGCCGCGTCGCGCGGGAACCCGGCACCGACGAAGTCTTCGACGGCTCGTGTGATCGCGGCGTCCATCATCTCGAGCGCGGCCGGGAGGATGCCGGCGGCGATGATCCCGCTGACCGTGGCCGCGGCCGCCTCGACCGACGTGAAGTCGAGCAGCAGGGTGCGGACGTCGGGCGGGTTCGGGGTGAGCCGCACCGTGACCGCGGTCGTGATGCCCATCGTCCCTTCGCTCCCGACGAACACCCCGCGCAGGTCGTAGCCGGGCGTGTCGGGGACCACACCGCCGAGCTCGGCGACGGTGCCGTCGGCGAGGACGACCTCGAGTGCGCGCACGTGGGCCGACGTGACCCCACTCGCGAGGCAGTGCGGGCCGCCCGCGTTCGTGGCCACGTTGCCGCCGATGGAGCAGGCCTGCTGCGACGACGGATCGGGGGCGTAGTGCAGGCCGTGCGACGCGACCGCCCGACTCAGGTCGAGGTTCAACACGCCCGGCTCCACCCGGGCGAGCCGCTCGACCGGGTCGACCTCGAGGATCCGGTTCATGTGGGTCGTGACGATCACGAGCGGATCGTCGAGTGGAGTGGCGCCGCCCGCGAGGCCGGTGCCGCTCCCCCGCACCACGAACGACCGGTCGTGACGGGCCGCGACCCGCACTGCCGCCGCGACCTCGTCGGTCGAACGCGGGAAGCACACCGCGCCGGCACGGCCCCGTTCGGTGCCCGCGTCACGGGCGTAGAGCGCGAGCTCGAGGGGTTCGGCGCGCGCCCGGTCGGGGCCGATGGCCGCAGTGAGGTCGCGCACGAGCGCGTCGATCTCGGGTCCGACGACGGACCGGACGGAAGCGAGGGCACGCGCTCGGTTGCTGATGCCGCGCAGCCTACGACGAGGTGCGGACGACCCTCGGAGAGGCGCGCCGGAGCAGGATGTGCGCGTTACGCTCGGCCGCGCACGAGAGCAGCACCGATGTGGCCGATCCGACGAGCGATGCAGGAGTACCGATGACCGGACCCACCCGCGAGTGGGTGACGTTCACCGACCCAGCCGACCCCGAGCGCCCGATGCTGGTCGACGTCACCTTCTTCACGTCCCGGTGGGACTGCATCTTCGGGAACGGGTGTGAGGGCGTCCTCACCGCGCCGACACCCGAGCTGGTCCAGGGTTGCTGCTCGTACGGAGCGCACTTCTCCGACAAGGCCGATCGCGACGACACGGTGAAGTGGGCGAAGAAGCTCGGCGCCGACGAGTGGCAGTTCCGCGACGTGGGTCGACGGCGCGGCATCTACGCGAAGGTGGGCAAGAAGGAGTGGCGGACGCGTCTCTACGACGACGCCTGCATCTTCCTCAACCGGCCCGACTTCGCGGGCGGTCCCGGTTGCGCGTTCCACCTCCACGCGATGAACCACGGCCTCCACCACTCCGACACGAAGCCCGAGGTCTGCTGGCAGCTCCCGATCCGCCGCATTCCCGTGACCGACGACGAGGGCGAGGAGTTCACTCGCCTCACCGAGTTCGCCCGCGACGGATGGGGCGAAGGCGGCGAGGACTTCGGATGGTGGTGTACCGAAGCCCCCGAGGCGTTCGTGAACGCGCGGCCGGTCTACCGCAGCCTCGAACCCGAGCTCCGCAAGATGCTCGGCAACCGGCTGTTCGAAGAGGTCGCGACGTATCTCGACACCCGGATGGAACCCGGCGCGCCGCCACTGGTCGAGCATCCCGCCCAGGCGCAGCGCGTTCCGGTCCACCTGGGCCCGAGTCGCAACGGCTCCAAACATGCGAAGGGCACGAAGGGTTCCCAAGGCAAAGCCCGCGCCCGGCGGGACTGAGCGCACCGTGGCCGACGAGATCGCCACCCTCATCGACGATCTCGCGGCCGAGCAGCACGCGCTCGTCGACGTGTTTCGGACCGTCGAGGGCGACACGTGG
>JBBQMI010000182.1:0-4978 GCA_038328825.1 Acidimicrobiia bacterium
GGTGAGAGTGCGATCGACCTCGAGTCGTCGTCGGAGCCCGTCGCCGACGATCCCCACCACGATCCGGTGGGGGTCTCGTGACCCCGGCGGAGGCACGCGCCCGGGCCCGCCGGGGCGACGGCGATCTCCTGCGGGAGGAGATCCTCGCCGTCACGCGGCACCTCCTCGCCGAGACCGGCGACGAGGACGAAGTCTCGATCCGGGCCGTCTGCAAGGCCGTCGGGGTCACGCCCCCGTCGATCTACCTCCATTTCACCGACAAGGACGCGCTGATCTACGCCGTGTGCAGCGACGCGTTCGCCGCGTTCGACGAGGTGCTCGAGGCATGCGACCAGCGCACCGACGATCCGCTCGAGGCGCTGCAGCTCCGCGGTCACGCCTACGTGCAGTTCGGCATCGAACACCCGGAGGAGTACCGCATCCTCTTCATGAACAAGCGGGCCCGCAGCAAGGAGCACACCCCCGAGCTGGCCACGGGGATGATCGCGTTCACCCACCTGGTCGACTCGGTGCGTCGCGCCGCCGCCGCCGGCGCGATCGGGCCCGTCGACCCGGTCCTCGCCGCGACCGGCATCTGGACCGCCATGCACGGCATGACCTCGCTCCTCATCTCCATGCCCGCGTTCCCCTGGCCCGACGTCGACGCGCTCGTCGAACACGTGTGCTCGACCCAGCTGCGCGGGCTGACGGAAGGACACTCATGACGGCAACCACGGAGAACCGCTACCTCGTCGGCAACTTCGCGCCGGTGCGCGACGAGCTCACCGTGACCGACCTCGAGGTCGAGGGCGCCATCCCGCCGGCGCTGGCCGGCCGGCTGCTCCGCAACGGTCCGAACCCGATCGCCCCCGACCCGGCGATGTACCACTGGTTCCAGGGCAACGGGATGCTCCACGCGATCGAGCTGCTCGACGGGAAGGCGACCTCGTACCGCAACCGTTGGGTGCGGACCGACAGCGCGAGCGAGCTCCTGGGCGAGGCACCGATCGCCGATCAGCCCGACGACGTGTTCATCGGTGGCGGCAACGCCGCGAACACCCACGTCGTCAGCCACGCGGGGAAGATCCTCGCACTCGTCGAGGTCTGCCTCCCCACCGAAGTGCGGGCCGACCTGTCGACCGTCGGCCGCTACGACTTCGGCGGCAAGCTGCGCTCGCCGATGACCGCCCACCCGAAGATGGATCCGCGCACCGGCGAGATGGTGTTCTTCGGCTACGACATCACCGGCCCCCCCTGGCTTCGCTACCACGTGGTCGACGCGTCGGGCGCGCTCGTGCGCACCGAGGCCATCACCATCGGCGGTCCGGCGATGGTCCACGACTTCGCCATCACCGAGACGCACGTCGTGTGGTTCGACCTGCCCGTCGTCTACGACTTCTCCCTGCTCGGCAAGCGCCCGTTCCCCGCCGAGTGGAAGGCCGACTACCAGGCACGCGTCGGGGTGATGCCACGCGACGGCGGCGATGCCGACGTCCGCTGGACCGATATCGACCCGTGCTACGTGTACCACCCGGCGAACGCGTGGAACGACGGCGACAACGTCATCGTCGACGTCCCCAAGTACGGACGCGCGTTCGACAACGACGTGTCGGGTCCGGCCGACACCAACTCGGTGTACGAACGGTGGACGATCGACGCCTCCGCCGGGAAGGTCGTCACCGAGGTCCTCGACGACCGCAGCCAAGAGTTCCCGCGGATCAACGAGACCATCCTGGGTCGCCGGCACCGCTACGCGTACGCGACCCGCACCGAGGCGGTGGCCGCGTTCGAGCTCCACGGTCTCGTCAAGCACGACCACGAGCTCGGGACCACCACGCCCCACACGTTCGGCGAGCACGGTCATGCCGGCGAGGCGCTCTTCGTCGCCGCGCCCGACGGCCGCGGCGAGGACGACGGCTGGGTGCTCACCGTCGTCTACGACGCTGCCCGCGACGGTTCCGATCTCGTCGTCCTCGACGCCACCGACTTCGCGGGCCCGCCCGTCGCCACGGTCCGGCTCCCCCAGCGCGTCCCCTTCGGGTTCCACGGCTCCTGGGTCCCCGACTCCGCCCTCACCTGACCCGCCACCCTCGATCGGCGTGACCCGGTGCAGCGAGTTGCGCCCCTCGAAGAGCATGAGCGTGCCCGGCGTCATCGGACGGTCACCACGCGGTCGGAACCGCCGCGCAGCACCTCGGCGACGTCATCGTGGCACTCGTCCTCGGCCGAGCGGATCGTCGTAGCGGAACAACTCGTCCTTGCCGAGCGCGGTCGCGAGGAACGTCTCAGCGAATCCGTCTCGAGCTCGTCGACCCGGGCCGCACGCACATCCACCGCCGCATTCTGACTGCCGCGTAGCGTCGGGGCATGACGACGCCGGGGAGCCCCACGAACCCGACCAGGGGAGAGCGCCGCCGACAGCAGGACCGCGCGGGCGCCCGACGCCGGACGGTGATCATCATCGTGGTGGTGCTGCTGGTGATCGCCGCGGGCGCGGCGGCCTGGTGGTTCCTCGTGCGTGACGACTCGAGCTCTTCGACCACCACGTCGACCACGAGCACGAGCAGTTCGTCGACGAGCAGCTCGACCTCGACCACGTCGACGACCAGCTCCACGTCGACCTCGAGCACGTCGACCCCGGCGACGCCCGCCGATCCGCAGGCCTACGCCCAGACCCTCTTCGACGCCTGGGCCGCGGGCAACCGGGCCGCGGCGGCACCCGTGGCCGATCAGGCCGCGATCGACTCGCTCTTCGCCACGCCGAGCTCGGAGGCCGCCGCCTACACGTTCAGTGGCTGCGAGGGCGCGGCGGGATCCATCTTCTGCACGTGGACCCGCGCCGGTGCCCAACTCGCGATGACCGTGCGCGACGCCACCGGAGGCCTCCCGGTGCAGGTCGTCGAAGTCACCATCGGCCCCGGCTGACCCGTACCGAAACCCCGAAACCCTCGTTCCGGTCATGGACAGCGTTGCCCTGCAACGCCACAGATGACCAGAACGAGGGCTTGGGGTCTAGCTCTTCGCCTTCAGGGCTTCGATGAGTTTCGGCACGACCTTCTGGACGTCGCCGACGACACCGAGGTCGGCGACCGAGAAGATCGGCGCTTCGGCGTCCTTGTTGACGGCGATGATGTTGTCGCTGCCCTTCATGCCCACGAGGTGCTGGGTGGCGCCGGAGATGCCGAGCGCGATGTAGAGCTTGGGCTTCACCGTCTTGCCGGTCTGGCCGACCTGCTTCGAGTACGGCACCCAGCCGGCGTCGACGATGGCGCGCGACGCGCCGCTCGCACCGTTGAGGAGCTGCGCGAGCCCGTCGACGAGCGGACCGTACGACTCGGCGCTGCCGATGCCGCGTCCACCCGACACGACGATCGTCGCCTCTTCGAGCTTCGGACCCTCGCGCTCCTCGACGTGGTGGTCGAGGACCTTGGCCTCGGTGCTGCGACCGGTCGCGTCGAGCGTGACCTCCTCGAGCGTCGCCGCGCTGCCGCCCGATGGCTCGGCGGCGAACGACTTCGGCCGGATCGCGGCGAGGTACGGAGCCGGGCCGGTGAACTCGGTCTCGACGAGCACGGTGCCCCCGAAGACCTGGGCACCGACGGTGACCGTCTCACCGGAGGCGGTGACCGAGTAGCCGTTGGTGAGCACGGGCCGGTCGATGCGGGCCGACAGCCGGGCGACCGCGTCGCGGCCGTCGTAGGTCTGGGCGAAGAGCACGAGATCGGGAGCTGCGGTCTCGATCACCTTCGCGACGAGCGACGCGCCGACGACACCGGTGAGCGAACCCTCGGGGTCGCACCGGTAGAGCTTCGTCGCGCCGTACTCACCGACGACGGTGGCGACCGCGTCGGCGTCGGAACCCACGAACGCGGCTTCGACATCGCCGAGCTCACGGGCCTTGGTCAGCAGCTCGAGCGTCGACGTGACGGGCACGCCGTTCTCGGCTTCGGCGAACACGAGGACCTTCATCAGACCACCTTCAGCTTCTCGAGGTACGCCACCACGGCTTCGAACGCGGTGCCGTCGTCTTCGATCTTCTCGCCGGCCTGACGCTCGGGCGCGTTCTCGACCGACGTGATCTTCTGTCGCGCGCCGGCCCATCCGACCTGGTCGTCGGCGAGGCCGAGGTCGGCGGGCTTCACCGCGTCGACCGGCTTGTTCTTCGCCGCCATGATCCCCTTGAACGATGGGTAGCGGGGCTCGACCACACCGGCGGTGACGCTCACGACGGCGGGCAACGAGGCCTCGACGACGTCGTAGCCGGCTTCGGTCTGGCGCTGGATCGTGACCTTGCCGTCGGCGATGGTGACTTCTTTCGCGAACGTGAGCGATGGCCAGTCGAGGAGCTCGGCGACCTGGCCGGGAATGGTGCCGGTGTAGCCGTCGGTGCTCTCGGTGGCGGTGAGCAGCAGGTCGACGTCGCCGACGCGCTCCACGGCCTTCGCGATCACCTTCGCGGTGCTCAGCGAATCGGAGCCGGCGAGGCTCGGGTCGGAGACGAGCACGGCTTTCGCTGCGCCCATCGCGAGCGCGGTGCGCAGGCCCGACACCTCGTCGTTCGGGGCGATAGAGACGAGCGTCACCTCACCGCCGCCCGCCTTGTCGACGAGCTGCAGCGCCATCTCGACGCCGAAGCTGTCGGATTCGTCGAGGATCAGCTTGCCCTCCCGCTTGAGCGTGTGCTCCGCGGTGAGCTCGCCCGGCGTGGCCGGGTCGGGGATCTGCTTCACGCAGACGAGGACGTTCATGGTGCTCCCGGGGTCTGGGCGCGCCGAGACTGGGCGCGACTCGTGCTGGGAGGTCGACCGGATGGCGGCCGACCGGGGGTGGGGCGGGTTGTCTCGCAGGCGGGATTCTGACGCGAATCCGCCGCAGGTGTCGAAAGGAGGGTCGGAGCTCTCGCACGACCGCGGATTACGGTCGCGCGCGTGACCGACCTCGACGTCGACCTGCTGGTCGTGGGCGCAGGACCCGCAGGGACCTCGGCCGGGATCACGGC